>CAZSNH010000486.1:0-2202 GCA_964607855.1 uncultured Hyphomicrobium sp.
ACCGGCCACATATTTCCCGCTCCACTAGGAGATGCGGCGGACCCAATGGGTCGCGGGAACTTTTGATGCTTGGAATTGAACCCCGCCTTGTCAAGCAATTGGCTCTCAGCCAAGCAAAGAAATGAAATCGTGAGACCGCCTTTAGCGCGTAATTATGCAAATCGCGGGATTATTTGCAAGTTTCGCTATTGACTTGTTGCGTCTTTACCTCAATTTCGCTCGATTCGATCTCAACTTTGAGATGTGGCTCGATTAACAAATAGCGCTTCTGAGGCGCAAATTTATCGGCTGCAAAGGAGAGTCTCGCCTGAGCCACCCGGCCGAACTCATTAATGAAGCTTACTATTTCGATTTAGGCGGCTTCCGCGACAACCCGATTTCTGCCCTTCTTCTTGGCAGAATAAAGAGCCGTGTCGGCCCTCTTGAATAAAGCCTCGGCCGTATCGTCCGTTTTCTCGAGTGTGGCCAGACCGACACTTGCTGTGACACGAATGCGTTTTTCGGACGAAATCGGGAACGCATCGGCGGCGATGCAGGCCCTTAGCCGTTCGCCGACTTGATAGGCGCGTCCAATGTCGGTTTCGGGCATGACCACGACAAATTCTTCCCCGCCCAATCGACAGGCGAGATCGATGCCCCGTGTGTTGCGGCGCAGGCGCGCCGAAAATTCTTTGAGCACCAAGTCACCCGCGTCGTGTCCGAATGTATCGTTGACGATTTTGAAGTGATCGATATCGGCAACCAGTATTGAGAGTGAGCGGCCCTGCTGGAGGGCATCGCGAACGAGTGTCTTGAGATGCATCTCAAGATATCTGCGATTGTTGAGCCCCGTGAGCGCATCCGTAATGGAGAGCTCCACAGTTTCCTCGAGGCGGTTGCGCAAATAATCTGAGTGACGCTTGCGCTTGATCTGCGTTTTGACCCGCGCCAGGAACTCATGTTTATCGATTGGACGCACCGCGTAGTCGTTGACGCCCATGTCGAGACCGCGAAGCAGACGAGCCTCGTCGCTCGGTTCAACCAGAATGACAATCGGTAAGTGGCGCGAGCGATCGAGGGATCGGACCTGCGAGCAAAGTCTTAGCCCATCCGAGCTTACGAGGCTGAGGCTCACAACAAGCAGGTCATAATTCTGTTCAGCGACCTTCATAAGCGCCGCCTGAGGATCGGCCTCGATTGTGCACTCGTGTGTATTGGCGAGCATCTCCTTGAGCCGCTGGCCGGACCGGACGTGGTCTTCGACAATGAGAATCTTCCCGGATTGGCCCGACAGCGCCTTCTGAAGGCTCTCATTGTCCTCCATGCCCATCTGCTTGCCGGTCGAGGCTCGCATGAGCATCTCGTCGGTGAGCATCTTCAGGCGGCCGAGGTTCTTGACGCGTGTGATGAGGGCGATGTCGTCGACGGGTTTGGTCAGAAAATCGTCGGCCCCGCATTGGAGGCCTTGGATCCTGTCCGAGGGCTGATCGAGCGCCGTCACCATGATTACGGGGACGTGATGCGAGGCGGGATTGCTTTTGAGCCTGCGGCAGACCTCGAAGCCGTCCATACCCGGCATCATGACATCGAGAAGTACCACATCGACACGCTCGCGTGCGCAGATGTTCAACGCCTCCTGACCACTGAAAGCGGTGAGGACCTCGAAATATTCTGCAGTGAGGCGGGCCTCGAGCAGTTTGACGTTGGCGGGGATATCATCAACAACCAGTACGCGTGCCGTCATTTTGTGGCGACCTTGAACTCTCTACTACGAACTCTCGAACTCTCAACCCTACGCTGGCTTCCTTACGTCACCCGCAAATCGGCGCACGGTTTCCAAGAACACTGAAACGGAGATTGGCTTCGACATGTAGGCCTCGCACCCGCCCGAGCGGATGCGCTCTTCATCACCCTTCATGGCGAAAGCTGTGACCGCGACCACCGGAATATCGCGCAACTGCGGATCCTCCTTGAGCAGCCGGGTAACCTCGAGTCCGGAAATTTCCGGGAGCTGGATATCCATCAGAATAAGATCGGGATGGTGCTGGCGGGCAAGGTCAAGGGCATCGAGACCATTTCTGGTCATGATCGGGCGATAACCATGTGCCGCAAGCAGGTCATGAAAGAGCTTCATATTGAGCTCGTTGTCCTCGACAATGAGGAC
Organism: uncultured Hyphomicrobium sp.; assembly: GCA_964607855.1. Classification (GTDB taxonomy): domain Bacteria; phylum Pseudomonadota; class Alphaproteobacteria; order Rhizobiales; family Hyphomicrobiaceae; genus CAZSNH01. Next base: position 2,144 of record CAZSNH010000486.1, read on the forward strand.
AGATTTGCCTGACGGCGCCATGTGACGCTTCTGGGCCCCAACGGCCGATCTTGCCCCTT
>CAZSNH010000487.1:0-2194 GCA_964607855.1 uncultured Hyphomicrobium sp.
ATTTATTGAAAGAAGGCAGAAAAACAGAGCTGCAGACAGTGCAACAAGAATGACGTTACGACTGCGCCGGCTTAGCCGCATGACTGGAATTGAGCCCCCACAGTTGCGTCACGAATTATGCCAAATGAGAGCAGAAGCCCTCATGCCCCATCACTTCGCTTGCTCATCTCGTATCGAGGATTTTTTCGGGAATGTCGAGCGCAGCTCCCGAGTTATTTTTAGATATCTGTCACATTTGCAGATTGACGTGTTCGAGAGGCACTCGTTGCATAAATATGGTGCACTTTGAGAAAATTGAATGCGCGCGTTCGTCCGTATACAGCTCAACGGGCACCGGTCATTGCATTCATGAAAATGGCCTCGATCGCAGCCAAAGCGTCCGGCGGGCCCCATGCTTGCCCCTAAATTTGGCCGTTAACCTCTCCGAATTCAGGGACTTGGCGGTCTCTACTTGAAACTGCTGACAATTAGATTATTTGAGGCGGCGAATAGGTCTCAACGCCTTGAACGATCTCGCCATAAACATGCAAGGGCGGGGCAACTACGGAGCCTAGATCGGCGCGTAGTGGGTGGGTGTTCGCGCATTATGGAGGAAGTGCTTTATGACCGTTCTGATCGAGGCCGCCGGTCTTACCAAAAGGTTCGGCCAGATCCTCGCCGTGGACGGCATTTCGCTGTCGGTCAAACAGGGCGAGGTCCTGGGTTTTCTGGGCCCCAACGGCGCCGGGAAGTCCACAACCATGAAAATGGTGACCGGGTTCCTCGGTCCTGATGCGGGCAGCGCCAGCATTTGCGGGTTCGATATTGGCCAGTCACCAAAGGAGGCGAAGAGGCGTCTCGGTTATTTGCCGGAAGGAGCCCCGGCCTATGGTGAAATGACGGCGCGCTCCTATCTCGCATTCATTGCAGAAATACGCGGCGCGCGAGGCGCCGAGATCGATCGGCAGATCGATGAGGCGGTTGAGAAGACGGCTCTGGAGAGCGTCCTCGGTCAGCGGGTCGAAACGCTGTCAAAAGGTTTCAAGCGTCGTGTGGGGTTGGCGGCTGCAATACTACACGATCCACCCGTTCTCATCATGGATGAGCCAACGGATGGTCTCGATCCTAATCAAAAGCATCATGTGCGGACTTTGATCCGCGAGATGGCTGCGAAGAAGGCGATCATTATCTCTACCCACATCCTCGAAGAGGTGGAAGCAGTCTGCTCGCGTGCGGTCGTCATCGATAGGGGACGGATTGTAGCCGACGGAACGGCCGAGGATCTGATGCGACGGGCCAGTTATCACGGTGCCATCGCTGTTCGCGTGCCTCTTAAGGAGGCCGAGACGATCAGCAAGATCTTGGCTGGCGCTAAGGATGTGGAGCGCGTTGAAACCCTTTCCAAGCTCAATGGCTCGGCGCAACTGCGCGTAACCCCGAAGTCGGGCAAACAAATCGCAGCCGATGTGGCCGCCCTACTCCGCGAAAAGTCACTTCCTATCGACGAACTTTATGTTGAGCGTGGCAAGCTCGACGAGGTGTTCCGGCAGATCACGACGTCCGATGAGGGGGGTAAGCATGCGTGAGCTATTAGGAAACGCGGCAATCATCGCGAGGCGCGAATTCTTCGCCTATTTCTCGACGCCTTTGGCGAGCGTTTTCTTGACGATTTTCGTAGCACTCACGGGTGCTTTCGCCTTCTACATCGGTGGGTTCTTCAATAACGGACAGGCGGACCTGAGTTCCTTTTTCACCTATCATCCTTGGCTCTATCTGCTTCTCGTCCCCGCAGTTGCGATGCGATTGTGGGCTGAGGAGCGCAAGAGCGGCACGATCGAGCTATTAATGACACTGCCAATCGCGCCTGCGGAAGCCATTTTGGGCAAATTCGCCGCTGCCTGGGCCGTCATCGGTATCGCGCTCTTGTTCACGCTGCCGATGTGGATTACGGTCAATGTGCTCGGCAGCCCCGACAATGGCGTCATTCTGACGAGCTATCTCGGCAGCTTCCTCATGGCCGGCGCGTTCCTGGCGATTGGTTCATTCATCTCAGCTCTTACGAAGAACCAAGTGATCGCCTTCATTCTCGCGGCCACGATCTGCTTCCTTCTTGTCATGAGCGGCACCGAGCTCGTGCAGAATACGCTGAAGGCCTGGGCGCCGGCAGGCGTCGTCTCGGCTGTTTCGTCGATGAGCGTTCTCGCCCATTATGACC
>CAZSNH010000488.1:0-2189 GCA_964607855.1 uncultured Hyphomicrobium sp.
CGTACTTCGTTTGCTCAATCCTGAAAAGCTAAACCAACTCGCTCTCGGAGAAGTGGAAGCCTGAACAAAGAGCTTAGGATCCTTCAATCCATGCCTTCCAATAAATGGAAGTGGAACCGTGAGATCTAATTCCGGAACACCGTCCGCAAATTCGGATGCCGCCGAAGGGCTTCAGCGGCAGAAAACGGCGGATGCGCCGAAGACGTTCAGGCTTTGCGTCGCGCTCTTTAGTACTCTTCCAGCAACGCACATCGCAGCGAATGAGCTCTCCCTCAGGGGCGTCAAGTCCGACGACATCTATGCCGTGGCGAGGGATGAAGTCTTTATGCCGCTGCCGTGCGAATGTGAAGTCAAGGCAGACCCCTTATTTCCGCGACTTACACATCCCCTTCAGTTCGTTCCGTCTATCTTTGGCGTTGGCCCCTGCCTCGCCAGTCCCGGTCAGCTGCTGGAGGAAATTGGTGCTTTGAAAAGCGGGGATGATGGCGGACACGCAATCCCCGACTGGCTTTCCGAAAGTCAGCACAAGCGCTTAAGCACGCATCTCGGAGGCCGTGGACTTGTCTTGATTGTGAGTTCGGCGACGCCAGTCCAGCAGGATCTCGTCTGTCTCAGCCTACTTCGAATTTCTCAGCGTGGCATTCAAAGCCACGATTTCACACGCCTCATTCAAGGTGGCAGTGCCTGAATTGCTTTTCAGCAAGCGCGAATTGGAGCCGATGGCCGTGGATTAGGACAGCACCACGGACATGATCGTGAAATAGAGCAGGATTGTCAGAACATCCTGGACGACCGTCGCAACGGGTCCTGAACCGAAGGCCGGATCGATTCGAAACGTCGAGAGAAGCCACGGGAGCACCAAGCCAAGAAAACTCGCCAGTGCTCCAGCCGCCGCGATGGTGAGCCCAATGCCAAATGCAAAGACGGTATCGCCATTGTAGGCGGCGACGCCGAGAAAAGCGATCAAGCCGAGCGCGGCCCCGATTAGCCCTCCTGTCACGAACTCGCCGACCACGACGCGAATGGCGGGAGAGGGATCGCGAAGCGAAAGCCAGCGCACGGCGATTGCCTCGGTTTGGGTGCCGATGGCATCGGCTATGTAGACGAGACTGGGTACGAAGAACGCCAGCACGATCCTCCCTTGCATGGCCTCTTCGAAATTGGCCATCAGGAAGGCGGCTGCCGAACTAAGGATCAAGCCGATAATGAGCCACGGCAGCCGCCGCGTTACCCGCCTCAGCGGCGGGTCGTCGAGGGCATGTCGCGCTTCCCTTTGTCCATGTGTGATGCCGACCAGACGATGGATATCCTGTCGGTGTTCTCGCCCAAGGATATCGATGAGTGATAAGGCAGGAAGGCAGCCGATGGGCTTTCCTCCCTTCGCGACGACGGGGAGCACCGACACTTGAGCGCAGAGCGCTGAATGCACCGCGTGCTCGCCAATTGCTCTGTCGGAAACGACCGGCCAGTGGGCCCTCAATAGGTCAACCAGGCGCGCGTCGTCGCGGGCGGACAGAACGTCCTTTGTTGTTGCCACGCCGGCGAACCGGCCGTCATCCTTCGCCGCAATGACAATCTCGATGCATTCGAAGCTGCCCTTTCCTAACTCGCTCTTGACCTCGGATATCTGGGCATCACTCGAGAAGATGGGAGCCGTCTTGACGAGCGAACCGATAGAAATCCGCCCAGCATAACGGCTTTCGTCGCCGCCAACCGGAGAATTGCTCGCGGCCATCTCGCCTCCTCGTCGAGACGCCATCTATTCGCGGTAGACGAGGACCGGAATATGGGCGTGTGTCAGTGTCTTATTGGCTACGCTTCCAAGGAGAACGCCGGCAATTCCCTTGCGGCCGTGAGAACCCATCACGATAAGATCGCACCCCTCTGCCTTCGCCGTATCGATAATGGCCTTATAGGGCTGGGCATCACTGGCGTTTTTCGTCACACAGGCCACCCCCGCAATCTTTGCCGCTTCGGATACGCGCTGGAGCTGCGCCTCGGCCCCCTTGATGGCATTCGTTTCGTATTCCTCGGGTGGAAACATGACGGCGATCTCGCCAACTGCAATGTTGGCCCACGGCATCCAAACATAAAGCGCCGTTACTTTTGCCCCAATGGCCTTGGCGAGTTCCAATCCCTGTCGCATGGCCTTTTCCGAGAGTTCAGAACCGTCAAAGGCAATAAGTATA
>CAZSNH010000489.1:0-2186 GCA_964607855.1 uncultured Hyphomicrobium sp.
ATTTTCCAATTGCGACCTCGATTGTGCTCGCCATCGTCTTGAGCATCGTCCTGCGCATTTTCGGCTGATCCCCCAAGTCTCGAACAAAGAAAATGCCCCGGAGCCGACGGCGCCGAGGCAGGAGGTACTGGGAGGGGGAAGCGAAGTTCGCGGTTTACTGGCAAATCTGGCGAAGGATCCAAACCTTCTTGCACTTGCCCGACGTGGGCGAGCATTGCTCTTGCGGGATGCGCTGGTAGCTGCAATAGCCGCCACCTTCATGACCCTCGAACCCGTCCATCGGGCGATCGAACGTGTATTCCTGGATATAGACGTCGCGCTTGGCGCGGCCGGCTTCAGCAGCCGATCCTGCAAAACTGGTGAAAGCGACAGCGCCGAGGGCAATCGCGAGGGTCAAAGTCTTGAGCGTCGTGTGGGTCATAGCATCCTCCATCTATGGCCGTCCCCGGCCGGTATCTGATGGAGAAAACCTACGCCTGAGCGCCCGAGTTCGCTGTTCCGGGTGTAACAGAGGCGCAAGAATCTCGACGAAACTTAAAAACTCCTGCGTTATCAACGAATTAGTGCTGGACGGCCCAAGTGCCAAGGTGCCTCCGCCTGGCCTGCGAACGGCTGACAAGGATACCCTCAGAAGATCCAGCGCGGAACGCGGGCCTTGTAGGCGAGATAGCTCTCGCCGAACCGGCACTCCAGCAAGCGCTCTTCACGCCGAATGATAAAGACGTTCATAGCGAGGATATAGATACCGGCGGTGATCGCCGCGACCGGGGCGCTCAGGATTGCGAGCGAAGCAATCGGGATCAAGAAGGCCACATAGATCGGAGTGCGGGTGTACTCAAACGGACCCGAGGTTACGAGTGCATTCGGCGATCCAAAGCTATTGGCAAGAAGCGACAGCTTCATGTGACGCTGAATGAGGATGACCGAAGCGAAGAACGCAGCGGCGGCGACAAGAAGCACAGCGGCTTCCGTGACGTTGAGAGATGTCGATCCGCCGGCGCCGGTTCCAGCCGCAAGCACGAAACCCGACCAGTAGCTCGCCCAGCTGATCCAACTCGACGGGCAAGGCAGCGCCAGGCGCAGAGGAGACGTGCCCTCGCCTACGCTAATTGCTCCGATCGCAATCACTCCCATCTCCACACTCTAGAAACGCTTATGTGCGCAGCAACGGCCGAGTGCCCGGCCTCGCCTCTTGAAAACACAGGACTAGCAACAATCGCGCCAACTGAACGCCACCTGTTCCGCCGCAAAAGGCATTGGATTTACCTTATTGGAATAGCACTTGTCTCATTCTGAGACGGTTGCCCCGGAGCTTCATTTCGAAACTGCACAAAGGAAGCATCAATCCACCGATGCACCCGGGTCGCCTCGCTCTGGATTTTCTCCGCCGCAAAGTTCATTTTTGCCTTGAGCATCACGTGAGCCGTAGAGTTTGACTGAGAGAGCTTCAGCCGATGACAGATCTTCCGGGACTGAAAACCGATATGCGGGGTTCGGCTTCACTCGATGTCACGGAAGCCCATTCGGCGATCGCACTTGGAAGCGGGAACATCCGCGTGTTCTCGACACCCATGATGATTGCCTTGATGGAAGCCGCAGCCGTCGACTGCGTCGAGCGTCATCTTCCGGAAGGCACCACCAGCCTTGGCACCCACCTCGATGTCTCGCACCGCGCAGCCACGCCCATCGGTGCTCGTGTCATCGCTTCCGCCGTGCTGATAAAGATACAGGGGCGTAGCCTTACCTTTGCGGTCGAAGCTCGCGATAGCTGGGAGGTCGTCGGCTCGGGCACCCATACGCGTGCCGTGGTCGATCGCGCGCGATTCGAGGCCAAGCTTTCGCGCAAGCAAACTTGAATGGGCTGGCGCGATTCGGCCCTAGGGACGCTCAACGATGGGGCTGGCTGAAACAGAAGTGTTGCAGGAACGCGACCGATTCTGTGGACGAAGCGAAGCGAGAGCCAAGTCTGCTGTTCCACAATTCAAACTCAGTTATAGTGAATTGTTGATCAAAATTTCTGGGAGACCGCCGATGCGCTTGGCACTATCCGTTCTCGCAATCGCTGCTGCATCCATCGCAATCGCAGCCGAACCGCCAAAATCGGCCAAGACGCCCGCTCCTCCCCCACCGCCGCCTGCCCCCACCTGCGCCAACCAAGAACCTCCAACCGGGTACCGGATTAGTGC
>CAZSNH010000490.1:0-2160 GCA_964607855.1 uncultured Hyphomicrobium sp.
TCCTGCGCGCGATACCGCTCCCTCTGCTGCTACACCACGTGCTGGGACGTCAGCTCCCCGGCCGCGTGGAAGCGAAAATGCCGCCTGCAGTGCGCACGCCAGGTCACTCAATTGTGTAAGCGCTATTTTTTCGACGGCACAGTGCGGTGAATGAGGCAGATTTCTTCCTTGCAAGCCTGATGCACGGCTCCTCGTCAGCGGACGTCGAACAACTTGAGCTGCCGCTCGTCCTGGCCCTTGGTTTCGCGTGATAACTGCTCAATGCGGTCGAAGGGCACCTGCTCAGCCTCGATGAGGCTGCGCTGAGCCTTCATGGCCCGTACGAGGCCCTCCTGTACAAGATGGAATTCGCCGACCGTCTGCCCGGGCAGAACGGCTGCAGGATCGAGTCCGGACTCGCTTTGGAACGCCGCCTTGAGCTTACGAAGGGCTGTATCTTCGCGCACGCGACCGATGAACCAACTCGTAATCTGGTCACGGCTCTTGTAGTCGAGGTCACCCGGAGATTGCGTCGCCAGCATGATGCCGAGGCCGGCGGAGCGAGCGCGTTTTAAAAGGCTCTGCAGCGGCTCCGCGGTCGCCGGCTTGGCATTCGCGGGAATGTAGAGATCGGCTTCGTCGAACATCACGACCGCCTGCAGCTCGTCATTAGGATTTCTCTGGCAGAAGCGCAACGCCTCCGAAAGGAACTGCGACACCCAGAAAAGTATGTTTTCGTTGTCGCCGAGGAAGCCCGTGTAGATGATCGAGAGGCGTGTGCGCCCTTCGCGCAAGTTGGGGCCGATACCGAGCAGACTTTCCATGCGCAGTGGCTCGCCACCGCCTTCGAACAGCACCGAATTGCGATGACGCAGGCTGTCAAGCTGGGCAACGAGGTCGCGCCGTACGCGGCCCGAGGGATCCATGCGCTGTGTCAGATCCGAAAGCTCGGGGTCCTCGTCTTCGAGGAGATGGATGAGATCGGCAAGCGTCACCTCTCGGCTGTGCCTGGCGCCCAGTATGCGAAGGGCAACCGAGAGCGTACCCGACTGTTTCTGATGCGTCGCGGAGTTCTTAAGGTGCAGCATGTCTCCCAAGGCCGCAGCCGAGAGATTGGCGAGGAGTTGCTGCTCGTGATCGGGCAGCTCGTTGATGCCATTGGGAAGTAGCGTAATCGAGATCGGACGGCCCGACGTGCGCCCTGGCGTGTAGACCGCGACGTCGATCGCATCGGCTAGTTTTTCCCGTTCGCCGCGCCGTTCAGTGAATTCGTTGTCGTTGGCACGCCATACGTCTGGATTGGCGTAGCTGCAGAGGTCACCCTTGCGATCAATAAGTACGGCTGGAATTCCTTTGAGCAGCAGTTGCTCGATGAGACAGAGCGCGAGCGTGGTCTTGCCGGAGCCCGATCCGCCGAGTACGGCTGCGTGGCGCTTCAAGACATTCATGTTGAGCGTTACCGGCTTGCCGCGCATCCCCGTCTGACGGCCGGCCAGAATGCTTGTTCCATTCCCGCCGCCTTCATCGAGGATGACCGACAAGGGAAGCTCATCGTCGTTCGCCGGCAACGTCTCGCCAGCCGCTTCCGCGAAATCGCCCGTGAACGGCACGGCCGTGGTGGGAACGCCATTTGTGGGCGCAACCTCGGCGTTCCCGAATTCCGGTACCGTGTCGGAGGCTGCCTTTAAGGCCGCTTTCGGCAGACCGCGACCCAACAGATCGAGGCGCAGCAGCTGGACGATCGAAATGAGATTAGAAAGCAGCTTTGCATTCTCGAACCAGGCCGGGAAGCCCGGATCGCCGCGATGATGGGCGTGGAACTCGCGTACGGTGATCATGCGCTCCCATTCCGGAATGGGCACGAGAATCTGGCGGCCACCCGCATCTCGGAATTTGCGGAAAGCCTGCGCGGTTTGGTTCTTCTTGTTGGGGGGGAAGTCTGAAGCCCGAAGCATGAAGCACTGCTTTCCGGCCATGGCCGTCAGCACCTTATCGAGCTGGCGCTTCAAGCCTCCTCCCTGCGTTGGCCTGTTGCAGAGAAAGACCCGGCTGTCGGTTGAGATGCCCGACTTGTGGCTTACCCGAATGTCGATGGCCGGCAGATCGTCAGCGATTTCGAGCCGGTCGACCGAGAGCTGGATGGTGCCGCCCCATTCGTCTTTCGCAAGGTTTAGAGCCTCC
>CAZSNH010000491.1:0-2159 GCA_964607855.1 uncultured Hyphomicrobium sp.
AAACGGCGGATGAAGTTCTCGAGCTCTCGCACATTCCCCGGCCAGCTATATGACTTGAGGCGTTCGATAGCCGCCGTCTCGATCGTTTTTTGCCCGAGCCCCTCACGCGCGGCCAGGCGCAAGAAGTGGCGTACGAGGTCCCCGATGTCCTCCACACGCTCGCGCAGCGGCGGAATGCGAAGTGGCACCACGTTCAGGCGGTAGAACAAATCCTCCCGGAAGAGACCTTGCTGAATGTGCGATTTGAGATCGCGGTGGGTTGCCGCGATGATGCGAACGTTGGTCTTAATCGGTGTGCGCCCGCCTACGGTTGTATATTCACCCTGCTGAAGAACGCGCAACAGCCGAGTCTGGGCCTCAAGCGGCATGTCCCCGATTTCGTCGAGAAAAAGCGTACCCCCCTCTGCTTGCTCAAAGCGGCCCTGGGTTCTCGCCTGTGCCCCCGTAAAGGCGCCCTTCTCGTGTCCGAAGAGTTCGCTCTCGATGAGCTCGCGCGGGATAGCGGCCATATTGATCGGCACGAACGGACCCTGCCGGCGTTTGCCATAGTCGTGAAGCACGCGCGCAACGAGTTCCTTGCCCGTGCCGCTCTCGCCTGTGATCATGACCGTGAGGTCGGTCTGCGTGAGGCGGGCCAGCGCCCGATAGATTTCCTGCATGGATGCGGAGCGCCCGATAAGCGGAAGCTCCTCGTTATCGGACGTGTCGCTTGAGCGTGGCGCCCTCTTTCCCGGACCTTCGAGGGCGCGGCCCACGACTGACACCACCTCGGCAAGATCGAACGGTTTCGGCAGATACTCGTAAGCTCCTTTCTCTGCGGCGGTGAGCGCCGTCATCAGCGTATTCTGTGCGCTCATCACGATGACCGGAAGCTCGGGCCGAAGCTTCTTGATGCGTGGAATGAGATCGAAGGCATTCTCATCAGGCATCACGACGTCGGTGATGACGACGTCTCCTTCTCCTTGAGCGACCCAGCGCCAAAGCGTTGCGGCATTTCCCGTTGCGCGTGGGGAATAGCCGGCGCGCGCCAGGGCCTGATTGAGCACGGTTCTTATCGCGGTATCGTCGTCGGCAATGAGGATGGTTCCTCGGGCCATGATCAGCTTGTCCCTTCTTTCTTAGGTGCTGTCGAGACGTGATCCTCCATCCGCGGTCTGTCTTCGAGTGGGAGGAGAACGCGGAATATCGTGCGCTTGGGCACGCTATCGCACTCGATAATGCCGCCGTGATCACCGATAATCTTGGCGACAAGGGCAAGACCGAGGCCGGTACCGGAACGCTTCGTGGTAACGAAAGGATCGAATAGGTTGGGCTTGATGTGCTCGGGTACGCCGGGGCCGTTGTCCTCAATCTGAATCATGAGCGGCAGTGAGATACGTGCGTCGCTGCCTGGCACCGAGAGTCTCACACCCGGCCGGAAGGCGGTCTGCAGCACAATACGCCCATGCTCCTTGTTATCTCCGATCGCCTCGGCGGCATTCTTCACCAGATTGAGCAAAGCCTGGACAAGCTTGTCGCGGTTACCAGGCAGTGCGGGAAGCGAAGGATCGTAGTCCTCGACAAATCGGATGCCACGGCCGAAGCCTGTTTCTGCGAGCTTCCTCACATGGTCCAGGATGTCGTGCACGTTGAGTGACTGTTTGGACAGCGGCCGCTCATCTCCAAAAACCTCCATTCGATCGACGAGCTTGCGAATGCGGTCCGTCTCCGAACAGATGAGTTGTGTCAGCGATCGATCCTCATCCGAAAGGTTCTGCTCAAGGAGTTGAGCGGCACCCCGGATGCCTGAAAGCGGGTTCTTAATCTCATGGGCGAGAACGGCCGCCATGCCGGAGACCGACCGCGCGGCGGCCCGGTGCGTCAATTGCCGCTCGATCATTTGCGCCATGGTGCGCTGCTGGATCATGAGCAGAATATAGGGCGGCTGATCGGGCAGCGGACCGCCATAGACATCGACGAGCTTGGGTGCCGAGAAGCGGGGCGAGGCCATCTCGACGCCGTACTCGTTGAGAGATGCATTCGTGGTCCGCACCTGTTCGACAAGCGAAAGCAATGGGCAGCCGAACGCGAGCACGTCATCGAGGCGCTGGCGCTGAAGCATCGCGCTGCTCGCGGAGTGAAAGAACTCGGCAGCCGCGTTGACATAAACGAACCGGTTA
>CAZSNH010000492.1:0-2150 GCA_964607855.1 uncultured Hyphomicrobium sp.
CCAGGGCCTTGGGAAAACGAGCTGGACGGGGCTCAAGCCGTGGTCAATCTCGCTGGTGCTCCTATCGCTGAAGGTCGATGGACGCCAAAACGCAAAGAGTTGATCATGGAGAGCCGTGTGAATGCCACGCGCCTCTTGGCCCAAGCGATCTCCCGCGTAGCGAACAAGCCGCGGGTGCTCATCAGCGCCTCCGGCGTTGGCTATTACGGTACAAGCCAAACAATTCGGTTCGACGAAAGAAATGGGCCAGGCTCAGATTTCTTGGCCCAACTCTGCGTGGCCTGGGAACAGGCGGCGCTGGCGGCTCAGGCGGCCGGCGTTCGGGTCGTATGCCTGCGGATCGGAATGGTGCTCGAACGAGATGGCGGCGCGCTCGCGAAGATGGTGCCGGCGTTTCGAGCCTTAGTCGGTGGGCCCATCGCTCCCGGCACTCAGTGGGTGTCCTGGATTCACCGTGCCGATGTGATCGGCCTAATCGAATGGGCGTTGAGAAATGACGGGCTTTTAGGCCCGGTAAACGCCGTTGCGCCGGGACCGGTGACCATGAAGGACTTCTGCGGAACGTTAGGGAGGGTGTTAGGTCGTCCGTCTTGGTTGCCTGTGCCGGGGTTCGCGCTCCGACTCGCGTTCGGCGAGCTCGCTTCCTTCATGACAACCGGCCAGCGCGTGATCCCGAAAGTCGCTCTCGACGGCGGTTATCAGTTCCGGTTTCCGCAGTTGGATTCTGCCCTTCGGTCGATCCTCACACCGGCGCAAGCCTCCGAGGTGCCGTCCTGAGCTCCAACCCCATTCGTATCGGGATCAGCCGCTGCTTGCTCGGCGACCACGTCCGCTACGACGGCGGTCACTAGCGGGACAGTTTCCTGGTCGACGTACTCGGCGCCTGCGTGGAATGGGTGCCCGTCTGTCCAGAGGTCGAAGCGGGGCTAGGCACGCCGCGGGACGCGATGCGGTTGGTCGGCGATCCAAAACACCCGAGGCTCGTGACGATCGAGACCGGACGGGACATGACGAAACCTCTTTTCACCTTCTCGCAACGGAAGGTCAAGGAACTGAAGCAGGCAGAGCTCTCCGGCTTTGTCTTCAAGAAAGATTCGCCCAGTTGTGGCATCGAGCGGGTGCGCGTCTTCAATCAACACGGTGTGCCGAGTAGGAACGGCGCAGGCCTCTTTGCGACATCGTTCATGAAATCCTATCCTCTCGTGCCAGTCGAGGACGAAGGCCGCCTTGGCGATTCGAGCGTCCGCGAGCATTTCATCGAGCGGGTAATTGGCTATCGCCAATGGCGGGCGCTCTCGCGAAAAGCCGTGGCCCGAGAATCCGTAGTCGCCTTCCACGCCGCCCACAAGTTCCTCTCGCTCGCGCATAATCGCGCATACTCTCACGCGTTAGATCGGCTCGTGGCCCAGGGGCACTGACATCGCCCCAAAAAACCTGTACGATCGTTATGGCCGGCTCTTCATGCAAGCCCTGGCCGTCAAACCGACGATTAGGAGTCATGTCATGGTCTTGAAGCTGATGGCCGCGCATCTAAAGAACTTGCTCACAAAGGCTGAATGGAAAAGGCTTGCCGGCGCCATCGACGACTATCGCAGGGAACTCCTCCCGTTGATCGTGCCGGTCACGTTGATCAAGCATTACGCCACGGTCCATCAATTCGCCTCTCTCCAACGACAGGTCTACCTCAATCCTCATCCGAAAGAACTGATGTTACGCAATCGCACGTGAGGTGACCATGAGCGCCGGGACGCGAGCAGTGATTCTGGTCGGACATGGCGGCATCCCGACTGACTATCCGTATGATTTGGTGATGAAGCTCAAGCGTCTGGAGTCTCAGCGCCGATCCACTGGGGGTCTGCCGACTCAGGAAGAGCGAGAGCTCGACGATCGGATCAGGCGCTGGCCTCGGGCCGAGAGCAACGATCCCTACAAGGCGGGACTCGAAGCACTAGCCGCTCACCTGAAACCACTGCTCAACAGTGATAAGTTCGCCATCGCCTACAACGAATACTGCGCGCCGACTCTCGACGAGGCCGCCGAGATGCTGGTGGCGGAGGGAGTCCGAGAGATCGTCGTGCTTTCGTCGATGTTGACCCCGGGAGGCTCTCACGCGGAGATCGAGATTCCTCGCAGGATCGAAGAGCTGCGCG
>CAZSNH010000493.1:0-2144 GCA_964607855.1 uncultured Hyphomicrobium sp.
GTACCGCTGATAATCGAATGCGGGTGAATGTGGGCCGTGTGATATCCCCCTTCCGGGAGCACATTGATCCAGAGGCTGTCGAGCTCGAGGCCTCGCCCATCAAGATCAAACTCCAACTTCTTCGCGAAGGCATTCGCATGTCCCGCCAGGATATCGGTAAGGTCGGCAAATTCCGGAAAGCGCGAGGGCAGGTCGGTTAGAGAGGCATATGACGTGTAGCCGGGATAGCCCTTCTCGCGGCACCAGTTTTGACCGGCCCGATCATCCTCGGCAATCGAGCGGCAGGCCGCGTCAAGTTCGGTAACGAGCCTCTTTCCGGACCCTGCTCCCGTCTCCGCCCGATAGACCTTGCATGCAAAATAGCTCGTGATATTACCCGTGACCAAGCCCATCTCCACTCTAGCGCGCGCTTTCTGCGCGTCCAACGCCCCACCTAACCAAAGCCCTTTGCGCTTCGTGCCAAGTCCTCGCCAATCTCATTGGCTCAACGGGCCGTCTCTTTAATCAGTCCCCAAGTTGGAAAGGCCGGTCAAATGCCTACTTGCAGCATAGCCAGTGCGGCAGACAACCCGGCTCCAACAGCCGTTATTGCACGCTAAACTTAGAGGCCTCCTTGCAGGGTTGAAAAATCAGTTCATGCGCCGATGATCCGAATCGCACATATCTTATCCCGCGGCAAATGAGGAGCGACCAGCTATGGCAAAGAACAAGACACCCGGTGACGATCGGCGCGTTGGGGCCGTCAAAGGCAGAAGTCAGGTCATGAGCCCGCTGACCGGTCAATGGACGAAGCGCGACGCAAAGTCGGGCAAGTTCATGGATCAGAAGGAAGACGGAACTCCCTTCGTCGGCGTACGCAAGGAAAAGAAGGCGGCGAAAAAGGCCGCACCCGCGAAGAAGGCCGCCAAGCGCAAATAACTCAAGAGCCGGTTAACGACCTTGAGGGGCGCCTCCTTCGGGCGCCCTTTGTCGCGTCTTGGGTCTCGACAACGTCTTGGAATACCAAGGGCGAAGCTGCTATCCAGAGCCTCCGAATGGAATTCGCCATCGAGGAGCGAGGAGAAAGACATGACCGACGCGGAAAGCGCTGTTCGCGTAGAAACTGCAAAATTGATCCGCGCGTACTACGAAGCCTTCAATCGTGGGGACAGCGAGGGAATGATCTCCTTGCTCACCGACGATGTCATCCACGACGTCAATCAGGGCGAGCGTCGCATCGGTAAGGATAAGTTTCGCGCATTCAACGCGCGCATGGATCACCACTACAAGGAGCGGCTTGAAGACATCGTTGTGATGGTTTCCAAGGACGGGATGCGCGCGGCTGCAGAGTTCAATGTAAACGGCATATACAAGAACACGGATGAGGGACTACCCCCTGCCAAGGGCCAGACCTATCTTCTGCCCGCAGGTACCTTCTTCGCCATTCGCGGCGGCAAGATTGCCCGCGTGACGACCTATTACAATTTGACCGATTGGATCGCCCAGGTCGCGGGCTAGTCAAGGCATCACCCCCGCCAGATCGGAATGGGCACCATGACCATAGACGTCAAATCGCTGACGGGTGACGCGATCAAGGGCGTGCTCCCGGATCTCGCGCGCCTGCGCATCATCGTCTTCAGAGATTGGCCCTACCTCTATGACGGGACACTCGATTACGAAGAACAATACCTCGCCAAGTTCGCTGCGTCGCCAGGAGCCGTGTGTGTCGTGGCACGTGATGGCGATCTCATCGTCGGGGCCTCTACCGGAGCGCCGATGATCGAGCATGCCGAGGAGTTCGGCGAGCCTTTTAAGAAGGCTGGCTACGACATCTCGAAGATCTTCTATTGCGGTGAATCAGTCTTGCTGAAATCGCATCGCGGGCACGGTCTCGGGCATGCCTTTTTCGACCATCGGGAGGCACAGGCCCGCAGGCTCGGTGGGTTTACGCATTCCACCTTCTGCCGTGTGATCCGGCCGGATAATCACCCATTGAAACCCAAGGACTACATCCCCTTGGACGGGTTCTGGAGGAAACGCGGTTACGCCCCCGTTCCCGGTCTCATTGCAACCTACAACTGGAAAGACATCGACCAAGACTCCGAGACCGTGCACGAAATGCAATTCTGGATGAAGGCTCTCTAGGATGGCGCCCGGGAAGCTCC
>CAZSNH010000494.1:0-2113 GCA_964607855.1 uncultured Hyphomicrobium sp.
GCCTTCTTGATGAAGAAGGAGGCCGGCGGCGTGCGCATTTCAAAGGTGAACGAACGGTCGGAATAGACCGTGATCTTCACCGGAATCGGTGTACCTTGCTCCATATCCTTCGTCTTGGCGTTGAAGGACTTGCAGAACTCCATGATGTTGACGCCACGCTGACCGAGCGCGGGGCCAATCGGTGGGGAGGGGTTAGCTTGCCCCGCCGGCACCTGCAGATTGATGAAGCCGTCTACTTTCTTTGCCATGGTTTCCCCTGACTGATACGGGAAGACCTAAGTCTTCCCAGGGTTAGCGGTTTGACGGGCGATCTCGCTTGCCTTGCGAAATACAACCCTCCCGCACGATTTTGGATCTGCTGACCAGCTTCGCCGGCCTGCCAATCCTTTCAGCTGCTGCTGATCGAAGCTCTTCTGTCTCTCTCTTGGCCGTTTCGTCTCCTCCGCCGCCGCCTCTCGAAAAGCGGGGCATCAATTAGCGTCTCTCAAGTTCCTCTAGGCCGGAACCTTCTCCACCTGTCCGAATTCAAGTTCGACCGGCGTCTTACGGCCGAAGATCGAGACGCCCACCTTGAGCCGGGCGCGCTCGCCATCCACTTCTTCCACTTCGCCCTGGAACGACGCGAATGGGCCGTCGACGACTTTGACCTGCTCGCCGACCTCGTAAATGATCGAGGGCGCAGGACGCTCCACGCCTTCCTTGACCTGGTTCAGGATGCGGGCAGCCTCATCGTCCGAGATCGGAATGGGCTTGTTGTCGGCACCCAGGAAGCCTGTCACCTTCGGCGTATTCTTGATGAGGACGAAGGCGGCATCCGTCATTTCCATCTTCACAAGCACATAGCCGGGCAGGAACTTGCGCTCGGATTGCACCTTACGCCCGCGCTTGACCTCGATGATCTCTTCGGTCGGGACAACGACTTCGTCAAACAGACTTGAAAGCCCGGCCTGCTTGGCACGCTCTTTGATTGCCTCGGCCACTTTGCTTTCAAAATTTGTGTAGGCGTGAACAATATACCAGCGCTTGGCCATTTCGTTCGTCTCTGCTCGCATCTCTGGTCGGCGAACTCACCGGCGCAACTGCGATCGCCCGGGAGCGATCATTTCACCACGCTCAAAGCCATTACTGGCCGAACCGCAGCAGGTAATTGATGAACCAACCCAAGACCTGATCCGCAAAAAGGAAAAAAACCGACGCTAGGCTCACCATGACCAAAACCATGATCGTGGTGATCCAGACCTCTTTCCATGTGGGCCAGGTAACTTTGGCGACTTCTTGCCGTACTTCTTGGACGAACTCAAATGGGTTCTTGGCCATCAATGCAACCGTCTTCCCAGGCGACACGTGTCAAATTGACGCACCACGCGCGCCAACGGGCCGATCCGGCGCCCTCTTAGCGGACCAGCCCAAAAACTCCAGAATGGCAGGGGCGGAGGGTCTCGAACCCCCAGCCTTCGGTTTTGGAGACCGACGCTCTACCAATTGAGCTACGCCCCTTCCTGCGCATGCCTCGCGCCGAAGCCGCACACGGGGCTGGGCCTCCATAGCGGAACTTTTTTCGTTTGTCACTTGCTTCAAAAGCGCTCCGGCTCAGGAAGCCTTCTCGACCACGACAGCCGTGCCGTAGGCCAGCACCTCGGTCACCGCAGAGGCGATTTCATTGGCGTCGTAGCGCATGGCGAGGATGGCGTTGGCACCCATGGCTTCGGCTTGCTGAATGAGCAGATTGAATGCCTCCTTGCGCGTTTCTTCGGCAAGCTTCGTATAGACGGAAATATTGCCTCCAAAGAAGATCTGAATGGCGGCGCCCAGGTTTCCCACCACACTTCGCGAACGCACGGTGAGGCCGCGCACGACGCCGAGATGGCGCACGATGCGATAACCGGGAAGATCATTAGTGGTAACGACAATCATCGCTGAGGCTCCGCTACACGAGGTTTAAAGACCGGTCGCCGGTCCGTACGAGCGAAACGATTTGGGTTACTTGTGACGCTGGCGGTTCGCCTCCAAGTATCGCGCGCGAGCTGCACCCTTACAGGAAATTCGATTCCAGCGCAGCCTTGGCGGAGGCGGATGGAGCGGGTGAAGGGAATCGAACCCTCGTATTCAGCTT
>CAZSNH010000495.1:0-2095 GCA_964607855.1 uncultured Hyphomicrobium sp.
TTGCGTCGTCAACATCGCTCGCCTCGGCCGCAAGGACATGGCGGGCATCGCTGAGTATACCGAGGTTGAAGCCCTCGTGTCGGCCAAACTTCTGGCACCCACGTTGATCTCGAGAGTTGTCGCCAATCGCATGCGTATGTTGATGATCGAAGGATCGATTCTCAATATCGTGACGATGCCAAAGCCCGTGAACGAACGTGAGCGTATGTTAATCGAAGTTCTTCGCGCCGCTCTTGCGGCGCTGACGCGGGGTGAGGCGCAGGAGTGGTCGCGGGAAGGGATCCGCATCAACGCGATTGCCCCGAAAAGTGCTGCGGGCAGCTGCTCGTCGGGCGCTCCGCTAGTGTCTGAGCCCGATATTGCCGCACTCGCACTCCACCTCGCGAGCAAGAAGGGCCGCCAGCTTTCAGGCTACATCTTCGACACGGAAGCTCACGCGAGCTAGCCAGGCAATTCGGTATTCGCGTTTCACGATGCTGCGGGTTCCTAAGAGGTTCCCGCTTCAGGCGCCGATTTTGGTGCGCGATCTTCGCCACAGAAGACCAGCCACCACTCCAAGCAGTGCTCCGACCGGCCCCCCGGCAAAGAATGCCGTCATGACGACCTCGAGATCCTTGTCATGGGTGTTGGTGGAGAGGAGCTCGACTGCGACACCCGTAAGGGCCGCACCGGCAAAGTAGCCGGCAAAGAGTCCGATCGCACCTGCTAGCAGTCTCGACATCGTTCCTTCGTTCCTCCTCGCGCCGCTGCTCATCCCCTGCCCCAAGACGCTGCACACGATGGGCCGGTATGAGGCTCAAGACTACCAGACACTCGCTTTCCGTGTTAGCCGGTCATCTCCGGAGGCCGGAGCCACGACGCAAACATGACTTGATCCGGAATCTGCGGCCCAGGTGAACTCAGAGAACGCTTGCCGGAATGGCTTCAAGGTCGGCGCCTCTCTTATAAGGATCGCCCCGCAAAATTTTTACAGTCATTTTGGGCCATGACTATGGCCATTATCGAAAAGTGGTTCAGCTATTGGCAACCACTTCAGAGCCCAACAATGAAGAGCCCCACCCTCAAACGCGTTTCTTAATCGCTTCTTAGAAGCAATTAATTAGGTTTGACACATGTGTCGAAATCCCAAATCGAGCAAGACACAATGCGAACATCCGAAAGCAACCATGGAACGCGAGAGCGTGCACTGATCCGCAGCTTCTTGCATAACGATGCCGGTGCGACGGCCGTTATTGGGGCCGTGGTGATGACCACGCTGTTCGCGGTTACGGGCATTGCCGTAACGACTGCGATGGTCGTCCATGAAAAAACCTTGCACCAGCAGGCACTCGATGCGGCGGTTCTGGCTGGCGCCACTCTAAAGAGCGCTTCGGACGAGGAACGGATCGCGCATGCCCAGAAGATACTCGCAGGCAATCTAAAGGTAAGCGGTCTTTCAACCTGGGCCGAACCGACGGTTGACAACCCGTCCGCGGCACCCGTTTTCACGGTCCAGGATTCGATCGTCTCAGGAATATCGACGGTGCGAGTGAGCAACTATTTCTCGGGATTCATCGGTGAAGAGACAGTTGACATCACCCTTAAGGCGGCAGCGCAGTGGGCTTCAACAGACCCGGTATGCGTCTTGGCATTGGATGAGCTAAGTCCTCAGGGTATCGAAATCTATGGCACCTCGCGGTTCACAGCGCGAAATTGTGCGGCACAAGCAAATTCGGGCGACGGTGCGGGAATGAGGCAACACGGCGGCGCCTTTGCGAGTGCCCGCCAATTCGGCGTACAAGGTGGGTACAGCGGTGAGTTTCATCCGCGCCCCACGACCGGAGTCCCACCCACTGCAGATCCTTATGCATCCGTTCCCTTCCCACAAACGGGGGCATGTGTCGACATTGCGTCCAAGCTCATGCACACACCGGCCATCCTGGAACCTGGAACCTACTGCGGCGGCATCCGGATCATGGCCAACAGCGAAATCATCATGCTGCCAGGCGTCTACGTGATGTTGGATGGGCCGTTCGCAGTCGATTCCAATTCCACGGTCACGGGAAGCGAGGTCATGATCGCTTTTAAGGGCATCGATAGCTCTCTCGATCTTGGA
>CAZSNH010000496.1:0-2088 GCA_964607855.1 uncultured Hyphomicrobium sp.
CCGACCCAGGATCACGACATCGCGGCAGAGGAGGCCGCAGCCGCAAGCGGCCTACCCATAGACAAAGTCTTCATCACGACGCCTTATCTCGGCGGCGGCTTCGGACGCAAAGGCCGGGGAGAGATCGTGACCCAGGCGGTGTTGGCGAGCAAAGCGGTAGGTGGAAAACCCGTAAAAGTGATGTGGTCGCGCGAGGACGACACCAAGCAAGGCGCTTATCGCCCGGCCATGGTGGCTCGCTTCAAGGGCGGCCTCGATGCAAACGGTAAGCTCATTGCGCTCGATGTCCTCCTTTCCGGCCCGCAGATGGGCCGCGAGTACAAGCACGTCAAATTCGAGAAGGCAGCCGACCCGCTCACCATCGCCAGCCTTGCCACCCACAAATACGCCGTCGCCGATCAGATCATCAGCCATCAGGTTGTCGAGGCGCCGCTTCCGCTTTCTCCGTGGCGCTCCGTTTCGAGCTCTCAGAACGCCTTCTTCCTCGAGAGCTTCATGGATGAGCTGGCTGCTGCGGCCGGAAAGGATCCGCTGGAATTCAGGATCGAACATCTTGCGGGACAGAAGCGCCACATCGCAACACTCGAGAAGGTTGCCGAGCTCTCGAAATGGAACTCGAAGCCGCCGGTGGGCCGGTTCCGCGGTATTGCAGTTTGCGAGAGCTACGCAAGCACGGTCTCTGAAGTGGCCGAGATCTCCGTCGAAAAGGACAAGATTACCGTCCATAAGGTGTGGGTCGCGATCGACTGCGGGCGAGCCATCAACCCCGACTCGGTCGCAGCCCAGATGCAGGGCTCGGTTATAGAAGGCCTTGGTGCGGCTCTCTTCAACCGAATCATCGTTGAAAAAGGGCAGACGGCCCAGTCGAACTTCAACGATTATCCCGTCTTGCGCATCAATCAGGTGCCGCCCGAGATCGAGATTGCAATTGTCGATACCGGTGCACCATTGGGAGGCGTCGGAGAGCCCGGCCTGCCGCCCATCGCACCAGCCGTTGCCAACGCGCTCTTTGCCGCGACGGGAAAGCGCGCCTATTCGCTGCCGCTATCGGCTTGAGGGAACCTTCTCAACGCCAGGAGTTCGATCAGGCGAGAGCGTTTCTCCCCACCCCGGTTTTACAGCAGGTGCGGCCCCATGTTAGGGCTCGCGCCTGCGCGTCGCAATAAAGCACGAAATACGAGGATTTAATGTCGTCACCGATGATCTCATTTGCTGCTGTCGAGGCCGCCGCATCGCCGGGTGCACCCGATCTCGGACCGATGCCCGAGTGGAATCTTTCCGACCTCTATACGTCCATGGAGGCGCCCGAGATCAAGCGTGACCTCGAAAAGGCGGCGGCCGAGGCCAAGCGGATCAACGCCGAATATCAAGGCAAGCTCATGGGCATCGGTGGCGATGGGGCTAAGCTCTCTGAGGCCGTCAAGGCTTACGAAGCGCTTTCCGACCTTCTCGGCAAACTCAGCTCTTATGCCGGGCTTCTATATGCGGCCGATCAAACCAATCCCGTGCATGCCAAATTCTACGGCGATATATCGGAAAAGCTGACCGAGATCTCGCGCGACCTCGTCTTCTTCGAGCTCGATCTCAACAAGATCCAAGACGCAGACCTTGCAGAATCCCTGAAGCACCCCGCGCTTGCCCACTATAAACCGTGGTTCGAGGATCTGCGCAAGGACAAGCCCCATCAGCTCGAAGAGCGCATCGAGACGCTTTTCATGGAGAAAGGGCAAACAGGCCGAGCTGCCTGGACTCGTCTGTTCAGCGAAACAATGTCAGCGTTGCGATTTGAGGTGGCTGGTGAAGCTGAGCCGCTGACGCTCGAGCATACGCTGAACCTGATGTCCGATCCCAACGAGCATCGCCGGCGGGCAGGAGCGGAAGCGCTCTCAAGTGTGCTCAATCAAAACATGCGCTTCTTCACTCTCCTCACCAATACGCTCGCCAAAGACAAAGAGATCTTCGACCGCTGGCATAACTTTAGTGACGTGGCGGAGAGCCGCCACCTGAACAACCGCGTCGAGGCTCCCGTCGTCGATGCGCTGGTTGCAAGTGTGAGGGCGGCTTATCCTCGTCTTTCGCATCGCTACT
>CAZSNH010000497.1:0-2088 GCA_964607855.1 uncultured Hyphomicrobium sp.
TCGTCAGTGCAAAGCAGGCATGGCAGCAGCAGTAATCGAATTCAATGCCCTGGCCGATTCGGTTGGGGCCGCCGCCCAGAATGATGATCTTCTCGCGATCCGAAGGCTGAGCTTCGCACACGGGCTTGCCGCCGAAGCCGGTTTCATAGGTCGAGTACATATAGGCGGTCGGAGAGGCAAACTCGGCGGCACAGGTGTCAATTCGCTTGAACACGGGACGCACGTTCATGCCGTGGCGGCGGGAGCGCACTTCGCTTTCTGTGAGACCCGAGAGCCTGGCAAGGCGCGCGTCGGAAAAACCCATCGCCTTTAACGCGCGCATCTGTTCGGGCCGCCCCGGCAGGCCGTGGGCGCGCACACGCGCTTCCATGTCGGTGATTTCCTGTATGCGCGCCAGGAACCAGGGGTCGATTTTGCAGAAGGCGTGCACTTCATCGATACCAACGCCGAGGCGGAGTGCTTGGGCGACTTTAAGCAGCCGATCGGGTGCCGGCCGACCGAGCTCAGCGCGGATGACGTTCTTATCGTCTCCCTGGCCAAGGCCTTCGAAGGTCACGTCGTCGAGACCAGTGAGCCCCGTCTCCATCGAGCGCAAGGCCTTTTGCAGGCTCTCCCCGAAGGTGCGCCCGATGGCCATCGCCTCACCGACCGATTTCATCGCTGTCGTCAGCGTCGAATCGGCGCCCGGGAACTTCTCGAAGGCAAAACGCGGGATCTTGGTCACCACGTAGTCGATGGTGGGCTCGAACGAGGCCGGCGTGGCACCACCCGTAATGTCGTTTTCGAGTTCGTCCAGAGTGTATCCGACGGCCAGACGCGCAGCCACCTTGGCAATTGGGAAGCCAGTTGCTTTCGAAGCAAGCGCCGAGGAACGCGATACGCGCGGGTTCATTTCAATCACGACAAGCCGACCATCGGCCGGGTTGACCGCAAATTGCACGTTCGAGCCGCCCGTCTCGACGCCGATCTCCCGCAGCACCGCGATCGCAGCGTTGCGCATGATCTGGTATTCTTTATCGGTGAGGGTAAGAGCGGGTGCCACGGTAATGCTATCGCCCGTGTGCACGCCCATCGGATCCACGTTCTCAATCGAACAGATGATGATGCAGTTGTCCGCCTTGTCGCGGACAACTTCCATTTCGTACTCCTTCCAGCCGAGCAGACTCTCGTCGATGAGGATCTGCCCAACCGGCGAAGCATCAATGCCTGAACGGACAATTTGTTCGAATTCCTCGCGATTGTAGGCAACGCCGCCACCTGTACCGCCGAGCGTAAAGGCCGGACGAATGATTGCCGGCAGGCCGATCCTGTCGAGGGCCGCCATGGCTTCCGCAATTCCCGCCGCGCGGTCGTATCCAGTGATGGTACCGTTCGCATCGCGAATAGGGGGAGAAGAAGCGATCGCCGCGCGAGGACTCTCGAGGCCGATACGTTCCATGGCCTCGCGGAAGAGTTTACGATCCTCGGCCTTGTCAATCGCTTCGGCGCGCGCGCCAATGAGTTCAACATCAAATTGCTTGAGAATGCCGCTTCGCTCGAGATCGAGTGCCGTGTTGAGCGCCGTCTGACCACCCATTGTCGGCAGTATGACGAGCTTCTCATTCGGGCGCTGACGGCGCTCTTCGGCAATGATCTTGGCGACGATCTCAGGCGTAATGGGCTCGATATAGGTCGCGTCCGCCAACTCCGGGTCGGTCATGATCGTTGCCGGATTGGAGTTGACGAGGACAATTCGGTAGCCTTCCGCCTTCAAGGCCTTGCACGCCTGTGTGCCCGAATAGTCGAACTCGCACGCCTGCCCAATGATGATGGGTCCAGCGCCAATGATAAGGATTGTATCGATGTCTCTTCTTTTTGGCATGTCGGGAGCGTCTTCTATTGCAGTGCAGCGCTTTTGGCTATAGGCGCTGGCGAAAAGCCACAGAATGTGCTCACACGACTGGCTTCTGACTAGCCGGGGGGCATTTCCTGAAAGTGGGGAATTCCTGGAGTGTCGTGGTCCCAGGCCGGACGGCGTTTCATGAACAGCTCAAACTGGGGCACGAGATCGGTCGAATCATCGAGCGTTCCGGCGCGTATGAGGACGAT
>CAZSNH010000498.1:0-2033 GCA_964607855.1 uncultured Hyphomicrobium sp.
TCGAAGCCACAGTGCAATTTCCTCTTTCTAAAACTTGGATCAATACGGTTTCCGTCAAGTGGGCGGATTGGAGCATTTGGACTGAGGTTCCGGTGGTACTCAGTGAAAATGTTGGTGTCGTGCCGGCCGGAACGGCATTGTCCATCCTCGAAGCATTCTATCAGGATGGCTGGACGATCGCCGACACCCTCGCGCACAAGTGGAACAATGAGCTGACTCTTACTTATAGGGTCGCGTGGGATCGCGGGGTGACCACCGGCTGGTCGGAGTATACGGACACATGGAGTGCGGGCCTGGGCGCCATCTATAAGATTGATTCAAGTCTGGAACTCTATGGCGGTGTCAGTTTGTCCCTCTTGACGTCAGGAGCAATCGACCAGCCCGGCGCGGACTATAACGCGACGCTCGAAACCGACACGGCCATTGGTCTACGGACGGGCGTGCGCAAGCGATTCTAGAGATTTTGCTTGGCAGTCCAGTGTGACGTGCCGAGCCCCCTCGCTCCGGCCCCTCTAAGGACGACAACTAGCTACGAGACGGTAGATGCGGACCGGCTTTATCACATTCTTCAACGTATGCTCGCCGATGTCCTCGAGAGTAAAGTCGCTCTGTACCCTGGCGGCTGCCTCGGCACTCAAGAGGATGCTGCCGTCTCGCGCGCACTCGCGCACGCGAGCCGCAACGTTGACCACAGTCCCGCTCGCACCATAACGCCACCGTGAGCCTGACGCCGCATCAACAGCCTTAAGGCCTACAGAAGCTATCCCTGAGTTGATTCCCATGTTGACCACGATGGGCAGTTGCACGCCCGACAGCTCTTCTTTCATTGCTTCTGCGGCCCGGGAGATTGCCAGCGCAGCACCAACTGCTTTCCAGACATGTCGAGAAGGGTCTTCGTCCTCGAAAAGCACGAAGAGTTCATCGCCTCGGAATTCGAGAAGTGTGCCCTCGTAGCGATGGATCTCGTCGATAAACCTCGAAAATATGCGGTTCATCAGGGCATCCAGTTGGCGCCGATCCATCTGTTCCGTCATGCGGGTATACCCGGCGAGATCTCCAAAAAGAATCGAAACGTCGCGATCCCTGGCCTCAAGGTTTGGACTCACCGGGTTGGCATCGATTTCCTTGGCGACACTAGCGGGTGCAAACTTGTGTACGTATTCGCGGTAACGGCTTAATCTGGCCGTCCAGACTGTGAGGCCGACTTCGGTCGCCAGCAGATGCAGCCATTCAACCTTCTGACCTGTGAAGGTACCCGCTATCGCGGTATGCTCGATATAGATCACTCCTAAGATCTCGCCGTGATGACGCAGAGGAATGCACAAGACCGATTTTGGCCGGCGGTTTGAGACATAATCGCACTCGGCGAAGCGCGCGTCCGCATCGGCATCTGCGATGACGAGATCCTGTCCCGTATGGAGCACAAAATTGACAATGGCCGCCGAGTACGGCTCTTGCTGGGCACTACTCCGCTCACCTGAAAACAGAACCACTCCCCCGCTATCGATCGTGGCACTCGCTTCGAGTTGGAGCTTATTCCCCTCCAGAACTAGCATGTGCGCGGCCTCCGCGCCCGCCTGCACCCGAATGACCTGCATCAGATGCGTGAGGAGCCTGTCGCCGCTTTCCTCATTCGCGATAATGCGCGATGCCTGAAGAGCCGCGGTAACATCGAAGCTTTCCCCTTGGCGGGGTAGCTGCGATTTTGGGATCGATGCAGCTTGGTGCGTCTCCCGTGAGGCCAGTGGAATAGCATTTTTTATGAGGTCACCGTACTTCCGGTCGAGCCAGTCGACCTTTGCGGTCGCGCCCCATTTCTCAGCGTACACTCTGCGCGCGCATGCAAGATACCAGCCGGCAAGACGGCGTTGATCATGGGCGAGGCAGAGTAGAGCCGCGCGCTCATTCGCCAGTCCGACCAATGGTGTGAAATTTCCAGCCTCCGCAAGCTCGATCGCGCGATTGTAATGCTTCAGCGCATTCGCCATCTGGCCCGCTAATTGCGCTCTTTCCGCCTCTATAATGGCTACATG
>CAZSNH010000499.1:0-2030 GCA_964607855.1 uncultured Hyphomicrobium sp.
CTTGCCGTTCTCTGCTGCGATGAGGACATCGATGGGCTCAAGATAGCGCTCGCGAATTCTTCGATCCAGCACGCCAATCGCTGCTTCCCAATCGGCGCTCGTACCGTCATCAAGCCGCAACTTGCGCCACTCACTCGCCTGAAACCCCGGTGCAATTTCCATAGCGCTTCAGCGACGCCTCCAAGACGCCCAACGTCCGGCTTCAGGCGCGCGCCGCTTGCGGCGCGTCGCCCTGCAAGCCGTTGTTAGGCGTTCCGCTTCGCGGCTCGGTATAGGGATTCTGTGACGGAGATGACTGTTTCGAGTGCATCTTTCGCGGCTCCTTCGCGTTGGAAGAGGCTCTCTTTACTGAGTTTCGAAGGCTTCGGGTGCAAGTACTCGTTGCCATACGTGCGCAACTTGCTCATTGGTGCCTTGAGTTGCGGCAGATGGCTACCGATGTCCTCGATCAAGTGCTCCAGTTTCTTTTCCCTTCTCTTGCCTTCTCGGTCAGGTGGCCAAAGCCTATCAATGTCGAACCTGCGTAGGTTGTCGAGAATCGCGTACTCGAGGAGGGCGCGGGCCAGAGCAAAGACTGACAGCCAGCACCCAAAGACATAGGAGCGAAAAAGCTCCTCTAGCCTGAAGCGCACGTGGACTGGCAGCAGCGCGTTCTTGCGTTCAGTCCGTATTGGCGCAAGCTGTGCCGCCCGATCGAGCCAGAGATCCGGTTCAAAGGCGATGAGCTTTGAATCAAGAACTTCGTAGGCGGTATCCGGAAGGAAGCCAAACTCCTGGTCAGGATTCCGATCGATAAGGTTGTAAATCTGTTGAACGCCCTCATCGAATGTAGCCTTCACGCGCCCCTTGGCGCCGCCGGGCATGCCGATGCCCTCAAGCAGTGCGTTCAGTTGTGCGCCGTCCGGATCGATGGCTTCGTATGCCTTCTTCAATGCGGGAATTCTCGGCTCTAGCCGCTCGTGGAAGAAGGTGAAGGCCGAGTCCGAGACGTCAACCTGCACCTGTCCCTCCTTCAGAAGTTGCCGCTTCTCCGCGCTGCGATACTCGTCGATGCGATTCAGGATGCTATCCAATAGCTTCGCGTAAACGAGTCGTTGCTCCTCGGTCGGCTGCCAATCCTTCACCTTTTCAGGTTCTCGAAGTGCGCACAGCTGATCAAACTCTTGGCGGAGCATAGCTCCCTGCGCATGTCGGTCCACGGCGTAACCTTGGAACGCCTAACGTGCCGTTAACCCGCGCGCGCCGCTCTTGCGCGCGTCGGAGTTGAACGGTTTGTTAAGCAGCGACCATTGCGCCCTCCAGACCGCGAAAGAAAGGTGCGAATCAAGTCCCAGCGGTCCCGGTAGTCGTGGAAATGGGGTATCGCGCCAAATGTCACTCGGCTCCACCCTTTGCTGCGGGGAGCCCGTTTCACGATACCAACGGGCAAAACGAAGTATTCGGGCGGCATTACAGCCTTTGCGTCGCCAGGTAGCCCACGGTTCAGCTTCGCGACGACGACGAAGTCGCAGTTGAAGTTTCTGATTATGAACTGCGATGCGCCACTGCTCCACCGGCTCTTCACTGAGATGCGAGCTGCGGTTTTCTTTTCTGGATTCGTCGCTATGACGTCGTATCCCGGCATGTTCGCATACGTTTTGTATGCCGTGATGCGCCGAATTAGGAGTTCCCCGAGAACTAAGAACTCGGCGCCTTGCGATTCGAGCCGAGTATCACGACGCGCCAATGTCGCCTCTCTGTCGCGGCTTAACTAACAATATTCCGCTCCGAAAGCGTAATAAACCTTGTTTCGTTGTCCGACACTGCTCACGAAAAACCTTCACCGTTATGTGCTTAGCCGCGAATAACGCCTGCGCGAAAGCCGGCAAGTCTGCCGGTTAAGGCGCCTGCACTTCGGGGCCGTCTCGACAGGCGCGACGCTACTACCTACCAGACGAGCCGGCACCGCGCGGCGAGGGGTGCGCTGCGGGGCGATGTGTAAAGTGTGCCTTTACACTTGGCGGCCGAGCGTCCGGGTGCTCCGAACCGTG
>CAZSNH010000500.1:0-2028 GCA_964607855.1 uncultured Hyphomicrobium sp.
CACGGAGTATACATCAGGAGCATGGCCACTCGCGGACATCATGGAGGGCTTGCCCCGTCGACCGGCGATGCAGCATTGGTATTGGAAGCGGCCGGATATCAGGTGATCCTGATTGAGACCATCGGGGTCGGCCAGAATGAAATCGACATCGTCGATCTCGTGCACACCGTCGTGGCAGTGGTGGCACCGGGACTTGGCGACGAAGTTCAGGCTATGAAGGCTGGACTATTGGAAGTCGCACACATTGTCGTCGTGAACAAGGGTGACCTTCCTGGCGCGGATAAGACATTGCGAGATCTGCGAGAATGGTACCCCCATGTCATACGTACTGTGGCGACAACAGGCGAGGGGATTCCAGAGCTCGCAGCGGCGATCATGGAACACCAAAAGTCTGGAGACCATGTCGGTGAAGTCCGAAATCGCTAACCCGGCTCAAGCGAGGCTTGGTATTACAAACAAAGGGGAAGGGGGGTATCCGGCGGCGACAATAACGTGAGCTGCGCTCCATAGCCGCCGACTCTAGCGAAGCTTGGTTTGGAGGAATTATGCCGCATCAATTATTGACGATCTCACATCATATCGCACGGATTACCCTCCATAACCCACCGGCTAACGTGCTCAACCTCTCCGTGCTCAAGGAGCTGGAACTTGTCTTGAACGAGTTGGAGGAAGAGGAGTACGTCCGCGCGGTGATCGTCACCGGAACGGGACAGTTTTTCTGCGCCGGTGCCGACATCAACGAGCTGGCTCACCTCAATACTGTACACGGCGGTTCTGAATTTGCGGCTCGCGGACAGTCGCTACTCAACCGTATTGAGCGGTCGGACAAACCGGTTCTTGCGGCCATCAACGGAACTTGCGTCGGAGGCGGTCTCGAATTGGCTCTGGCTTGCCATATCCGAGTGGCGGCCGCCGGGGCAATGCTGGGATTACCGGAAATCAAACTCGGCCTTATTCCTGGCTTTGGAGGAACCCAGCGGTTGCCGCGGATCGTCGGGCCTTCCAAAGCGGCGGAAATGATCTTGACGGGTAAAAGTGTCTCCGCAGAGGAGGCGTTACGAATCGGTCTGCTGAGTTGGGTGGTGCCACCTCACGAGTTGATCACATACGTTGAACGCATCGCCGCTTCCATCACCACGCACGGGAAAACCGCGGTCGAAGCGGCACTTCATGCAATCCGAGGAGGCATCGATATCCCCTTGGCGGAGGGTCTGGCCAGAGAGGCAGAATTATTCGGCCGATTATGTATCACTCCTGACAAACAAGAAGCCGTGCAGGCATTCTTGGAAAAACGGCAGCCGAAATTGGCTGAAACAGAAGCCTGAATTCGTGAGACGTCAAACATGAGAGAAACAAAGATGGCATAGATCGGAAAGAGGCAGTCGATGCTCGCAGATCGCCTCGCTCGATATTGCAAAACGTTACGCTATGGCGATGTACCGGATGCCGTCGTGCATGAAGTCAAACGGCGTGTGCTCGACAGCCTCGGCTGCGCGCTCGGGGCCTGGAACGCACCGCCCTGCCGTGTCGCTCGCAGGATAGCCCGGACCGTGACGATGCCACAGGGCGCCACGCTGTGGGGTACCTCTCACAAAACCCTTCCCGATCTTGCTGCCTTCGCCAACGGCGGGTTGGTCCGGTATCTCGATTTCAACGACACCTATCTTTCGAAAGAGCCCGCGCACCCTTCCGATAATATTCCGGCCGTTCTTGCAGTCGGCGAAGTCGTCCACGCGTCAGGCAAATGCGCCATGGAAGCCATCGTGCTCGCCTATGAAATTCAGTGCCGTCTCTGTGATGCGGCGGCGTTGCGTCCCTGCGGTTGGGACCACGTGACGTACGGCCCCTTCTCTTCAGTCCTCGGTGTCGCGAAACTCATGAAGCTCTCACGCGCGCGGACGGAACAGGCTGTCAATCTGGCCGGCGTCGCGAATATGGCGCTGCGGCAGACGCGGGTCGGAGATTTGTCCATGTGGAAAGCCTGCGCCTTCTCGAAGAGCGGGTTGCGAAGCTGTACGCGCAGCCCGA
>CAZSNH010000501.1:0-2002 GCA_964607855.1 uncultured Hyphomicrobium sp.
CGAGGCGCGCGTGCTGATGATGTCGACCAACAACATCCTGCATCCCGCCAACGGCCAGCCCATCATCGTGCCCTCGCAGGACATCGTCCTCGGTCTCTATTATCTGTCGCTTATGCGCGACAAGGAGCCCGGCGAAGGCATGGTCTTCGGTTCGGTGGGCGAAATCCGTCACGCGCTTGAAGCAGGGGTCGTCTCGCTCCACGCCAAAGTGAAGGCCCGTTTCCGTGCAATCGGCGATGACGGCAGCGAGGTTACCGAACTCCATGAGACAACGCCGGGCCGCATGCTGCTCGGCGAGGTGCTCCCGCGCGAGCCGGGCGTCAAGTTCGCCCTTGTCAATCAGCTGCTGACCAAGAAGGCGATTTCGGGTCTCATCGACGCGGTCTACCGCAACTGCGGTCAGAAGGAGACGGTGATCTTCTGCGACCGCATCATGGCGCTCGGCTTCCACCATGCATTCAAAGCCGGCATTTCGTTCGGTAAGGACGACATGGTGATCCCGGACTCGAAAACCAAGATCGTCGAAAGCACGAACGAAATGGTTCGCGAGTTTGAGCAGCAGTACAACGACGGTCTCATCACCCAGCTCGAGAAGTACAACAAGGTGGTCGACGCTTGGTCGAAGTGCACGGATCAGATCGCGAAAGAGATGATGGAGCGCATCTCGGCGACCCAGAAGGACAATTCGGGCCGCGAGAAGCCGCTTAACTCCATCTACATGATGAGCCATTCGGGTGCTCGCGGTTCGCCGGCCCAGATGAAGCAGCTTGCCGGCATGCGCGGTCTCATGACCAAGCCCTCGGGTGAAATCATCGAGACGCCGATCATCTCGAATTTCAAGGAAGGCTTGTCGGTTCTCGAATACTTCAACTCAACGCATGGTGCCCGCAAGGGTCTTGCTGATACGGCTCTGAAGACGGCCAATTCCGGTTATCTCACGCGCCGCCTCGTCGACGTCGCGCAGGATGCCATCATCTCGGAAGAAGATTGCGGAACGGATGCGGGTATCAATGTTCAGGCGGTGGTCGACGCGGGTCAGGTGATCGTCAGTCTCGCGCAGCGCGTGCTTGGGCGCACGGCGGCCGAAGACGTGATTGAGCCCGGCACACAGGGCAAAAACCCGAAAGTTATCGTCAAGATGGGTGAACTTATCGAGGAGCGACATGCTGAGGCCATTGCCAAGGCAGAAGTGCAGGAGGTGCGCATCCGCTCGGTGCTGACGTGCGAGACGGTCTCGGGCGTTTGCGCGAAATGCTACGGCCGCGATCTGGCGCGCGGAACGCCGGTCAACATCGGTGAAGCCGTTGGCGTCATCGCAGCCCAATCGATCGGCGAGCCGGGCACGCAGCTCACGATGCGCACGTTCCACATCGGGGGTGCGGCGAACGTCGTCGATCAGTCGTTCGTCGACAGCAACTTCAACGGCACAGTAAAAATCAAGAATCGCGCTGTCGTGAAGGACAGTCAGGGTCGAATGATCGCCATGGGCCGTACGGTTTCGATCGTGATCGTCATCGTCGACCAGTCGGGCAAGGAGCTCGCTTCGCACAAAGTGCCCTACGGCGCACGTCTGCACGTCGACGAAGGCGACGAGGTGAAACGTGGCACCAAGTTGGCGCAGTGGGATCCCTTTACGCGTCCAATTCTGACGGAAGTGACGGGCAAGGTCGACTTCGAGCACTTAATCGAAGGCGTTTCGATGCGCGAGCAGACCGACGAAATGAAGGGCACGACGAACCGTGTCATCATCGATTGGCGCGCTACTCCGCGCGGGGCCGAGCTCAAGCCGGCTCTCGTTGTCAAGGATAACAAGGGCAAACCGATCAAGGTGGCCCGCGGCGGAGATGCGGTTTATCCGCTTCCCGTTGACGCCATTCTCTCGGTGGAGCCCGGTGCCGAAGTGAAAGCTGGTGACGTGCTTGCACGTATACCGCTGGCTTCCGCAAAGCAGAGCGACATCACTGGTGGCCTGCCGCGCGTTGCCGAACTCTTCGAGGCGCGC
>CAZSNH010000502.1:0-1992 GCA_964607855.1 uncultured Hyphomicrobium sp.
CCCTTCGACGTCGACAAAATGGCCACTCCGATGCCATTGCGTACGCGAGGAATGTTCTTGCTCCCGACATAGACCCGCCGCCCGGGTTTGCTGACTCGCTCCATTCCGGTAATCATCGGCTGGCCTTCGCGAACGTAGCGCAACTGTACCTTTAGCACCGGATGCCCCTCTTCGGTGCCATCCTCAACGCTTTGAATGAACCCCTCTGCCTGCATGACGCGCAGCACCTCGCGTTTCAACTTTGAGGCGGGAATGGCCACCACCTCATGCTGTCGACGGGACGCGTTCCGCAGTCGTACCAACAAGTCACTGATCGGATCTGTTACCATACGAACCCTCTCGCGCGATTCCAGTGCGACATTCATCGCCGCCGTTCCCCGCTTTGAGCGTGGAAACGGCTACCGTTACCAACTGGCCTTCCTGACGCCGGGAACTTCTCCTCTCAGACTCAGCAACCGGAAGCAGATTCTGCACATCTTAAAGCGGCGCAGAAAGCCATGCACACGGCCGCAGATACCGCAACGATGGTAAGCCCTCGTCGAGAACTTGGGCTTTTTTGCGCACTTGTTCCTCAGTGCCAATCTAGACACAGTCGACTCCTTAATGCTGTGTTAGGTCCTGAAAGGCATACCCAAATGTCTGAGCAGCGCCCTTCCTTCGTCGTTTGTCCTGGCGGTCGTGACGATCGTGATATCCATCCCGTGGATCGATGCGACTTCGTCGTACTTGATTTCGGGGAAGATCAACTGCTCCTTCAGGCCCAACGTGTAATTACCCCGCCCGTCGAAGGCCTTGGGAGAAACTCCGCGAAAATCCCTGATCCTTGGGAGCGCCAGCGTGACCAGCCGATCAAAAAACTCGTACATGCGCCGACTGCGTAGCGTCACCTTAGTGCCGATGGGCATACCCTGACGCAGCTTGAAGCCCGCGATCGCCTTTTTTGCCCGCGTAATGATCGGCTTCTGCCCCGTAATCGTCCCGAGTTCAGCGGCGGCGCTTTCGAGCAACTTGACATTTTGCGTTGCCTCGCTCATCCCGACGTTCAGCACGATGCGCTCCAGTTTCGGCACCTGCATCACGTTCTTGTACCCGAATTCTTTCATCAGTGCAGGGACAACTTTCTCGCGATAGATGTCGCGCAATCTCGGGCTGAACTTTGACTCCTCGCTCCCATCATCAAATACTTGGGGCGCGGAGGCACCTTCTTTCTTTGAAGGTTTCCCCGCCGGCTTGCCTGCTTTTCCTCTCTTGACGTCCTTTGCGTCCGCCATCCGACCGTCCTCGTTTCTACTCGACCACGTCCTGCGACTTCTTGCTGAACCTCACACGCCGCCCGTCCTCCTGCCTTCTCACACCCAGCCGCGTGGGCTTCTGCGTTACAGGGCAGAGGTACATGACGTTCGAAATCGCCAACGGGGCCTCCCGCTCCAGAATGCCGCCCTGTTTCACCTTCTGATTCGGTTTCGTGTGCCGCTTGATCATGTTCACCTTTTCAACCGTCAGCTTGCCAGCCGCGCGATCGACCGATAACACCTTGCCGGACTTCCCCCGGTCGCGACCGGCGATCACAACCACGGTATCTCCCTTCCGAATCCGGGTCTTATGTAAGGCTTGCACAGCGACTCCTACGCCTCGCTCCGCTTAGAGCACTTCCGGCGCCAATGAAATGATTTTCATGAACTTCTTCCAGCGCAGCTCGCGGGCGACTGGCCCGAAGATTCTTGTCCCTACCGGTTCCCCTTCCTTATTGATAAGCACACAGGCGTTCCGGTCGAACTTGATATACGACCCATCCTCGCGCCGAACCTCCTTCGTCGTTCTGACGATCACCGCCCGGCTGACATCGCCTTTTTTCACTGCGGCCTGGGGAATGGCTTCCTTCACGGCCACGACGATCACGTCCCCAAGCGATGCATACCGCCGCTTCGAGCCGCCGAGCACATGAAAGCACATGGCCTGCTTCGCGCCGGAGTTATCTGCCACATCCATGTA
>CAZSNH010000503.1:0-1969 GCA_964607855.1 uncultured Hyphomicrobium sp.
CTGCCAGGTGGCTTCGCCTGAAATGTCGTCCACTCCTTAGATAGCGTCGCGGCCGAGCGGGCTCTCGGTCCTCAATGCAATCGTATCCCCGCCCAACGGGCCTGCGCCGAGGAATTCGCGACGGCTCGTCATGTGCGATCCTCACTGGTGGCAGGCCGGGTATTGTGGGCGCAGTGCGCGCATCGACTTGGGTGGCTCCCCGCTTCGGCGTATGCCGAGCCCGAATCCGGAGATGATCCTTCAAATCGGAGTGCCTGCGTCAACATCCGTTGGGCCGTAAGCTATTATTAGGCGCGATCGCTCGCCGCTCACTCCGCAATCGCGGCGCCGGCGTTCGCTTCATAGGACTCGGCGCTCGCAACCGCCCCCGTTCCCGACTTCGTTCCAGGCATTATCTCGAAGCGCGGATCGAAATCGACCATCGTCGAGGCGAGCTGCTTCAGGACGCCGAGATCACCTTCAGCCTTGGCGGTGCCGTCCGCAATCTGAGCCTCGAGGGTCACAACCCCCATCATGGTCTTCTCCAGGTCGGACCGGTTGATCGTGAGCGTGAGATCGGGGCTCTTGGCCTGGAAGCCCTCAATGCTGGTCATGGTCGCATTAGCGACCTCGATGATGAACCTCTCGCCATTGTCCGGCGTAATGAGGTTGATGGTGAACTGCATGCCCACGGCCTTGCGGCTGTCCATGCGGATTGCGAGGAAATTGAGAAAGAGCTCCGTCGACATAGCCCGGATCACGTCGGGTGAGG
This sequence comes from uncultured Hyphomicrobium sp., assembly GCA_964607855.1. Taxonomy (GTDB): domain Bacteria; phylum Pseudomonadota; class Alphaproteobacteria; order Rhizobiales; family Hyphomicrobiaceae; genus CAZSNH01. Next base: position 752 of record CAZSNH010000503.1, read on the forward strand.
AGGACGATGCCGTCTCTCCTTGGGGTATGCCCGTCCGCAGCTCGTAGGCCGCCGCTAGGAAGCTATTGCGCAGCCCCGGATTTTCCTGCTGATAGCCGATCTGCTCGAACACATCCGCCAGGAGATCTTTTGCCTCCGCATTATCAGGCTGAGCTTGCACGAGCTTGTCGAGGATCTCTGTCGCGAGAAGATACTTGCCTTCGTCGTAGAGCTGGCGGCCTCGTGCCAGGATCTTCTCGGCCCCGCCCATCATTTCGACGTAGAGCGGCGCCGAGTCGCGCGCAGCGAGCGGAATAAGGTTCGTAGGATTGCAATCCCAGAAGCCCAGATAGCGCTGGATCACACCCCGTGCATTGTGCTGCGGTGAGCCGTGATAGCCCCGGCAATGCCAAGCCTGCTCGAGGCTAGCGGGAAGCGCGTAGACATTGTGGATCTCGTTGATCGTCACACCCTGATTGGCAAGGTGCAGCACTTGGTTGTTCATGTTGGCGTAAAGGTCGCGCTGCTGGCGCAGGATCTCCTGAATGCGCGTATTGCCCCATCGCGGCCAGTGGTGGGAGGCGAACATGACCTCGGCCTCGAGACCGAAGCGATAGAGCGCTTCGCCGATGTATTTTGACCAATTCAGGGGATCGCGAACCGGGGCGCCGCGAAGTGTATAGATGTTGTGCAGCGTGGCGACGACATTCTCCGCCATCCAAAGTGCCTTCATCTCCGGGAGGTACGTATTCATCTCCCGGGGCGCTTCGGTATTGGGCGTGTTCTGGAAGATCATCCGCACGCCGTCGACTTCGATCTCCTCGATGGCCGCCGAGACCAAGCGGTTGGGTGCGATCAGTCCAGTGGCCCCGGCGGAGACCGCCTGGCCTAGTCCTTGACCGACATATCCGTACGGGTTCGCTGGAAGCAGAAGACCATATTGGAAGAAGAGCCGCCGGTTCATGGCATTGCCGGCGTAGACGTTCTCCGAGATCGTGAACTGCATGAAGCCTTCAGGCGCGATCACCGGGATTTTGCCCGAGCGCACGTCAGTCTCCTCGATCAGTCCGCGCACCCCGCCCCAATGGTCGCCATGGGTGTGAGAGTAGATCACAGCGGAGACGGGAAGTCCTTCGCCGACATGCTCCTGAAAGAGCTTCCAGGCCGTGCGCACCGGCTCAGCGGACACCAGGGGATCGAAGACGATCCAGCCGGTCTTGCCGCGCACAAACGTCAAGT
>CAZSNH010000504.1:0-1961 GCA_964607855.1 uncultured Hyphomicrobium sp.
CATCATGTCGCCGATCAAGGCGATGTGAGCCGCACCCTGGCGCCAGCGCCGACGAATGCGGGAATTTAGGACGGCCGCTTCAAGCCTCGGATTCGTGCCGACGAGTAGAATAGCGTCTGCCTGATCCAGGCCGGCGATCGTGCTGTTGAAGAGATAGCTGGAGCGGCCGAAGCCGGGATCGGCCTTCGAGCCATCCTGGCGGCAGTCCATGTTGCGCACGCCGAGCCGAATCAGAAGGTCGCGAAGCGCGAACATTTCCTCGGCACCTGCCAGATCGCCCGCAATGGCACCGATCCTATCGGCCGGTGTCGCCTTCAATTTCTCTGCAATAAACTGCAAAGCTTCCGGCCAGGTAGCAGGCGTCAGCCTGCCGTTTCTACGCACGTAGGGCCGATCGAGCCGCTGCGTCTTGAGACCGTCCACGACGTGGCGGGTCTTGTCGGAGATCCATTCCTCGTTCACGACATCGTTGTTGCGCGGCAGAATACGCATCACCTCGCGCCCGCGCGTATCGACTCGGATGGCGCTGCCCAGCGCATCCATGACGTCGATGGATTCCGTCTTACGCAACTCCCATGGGCGTGCGTTGTGCGCCCAGGGCCGGTGGGTCAATGCGCCGACGGGACAGAGATCAACGGCGTTCGCGCTCATTTCCGAGAGAATGCCCTTCTCCAGATAAGTCGTAATTTCGGCATCCTCGCCACGGCCAATGAGTCCGAGTTCCTCAACCCCCGCAATCTCTGTCATGTAGCGAACGCAGCGCGTGCAATGGATGCAGCGCGTCATGTGTGTCTTAATAAGCGGCGAGAGATACTTCTCCTCGACTGCGCGCTTGTTCTCATGATAGCGGGAGCCGCCGATCCCATAGGCCATCGCCTGATCCTGCAGATCGCATTCCCCACCCTGATCGCAGATCGGGCAATCGAGCGGGTGATTGATGAGAAGGAATTCCATCACCCCTTCGCGCGCCTTCTTCACAATGGCACTTTTGGTGGAGATGATCTTAGGGCTGCCGTCCCTGTTGGGGGGAAGGTCGTTGACGGTCATTGCGCACGAAGCAGCTGGTTTCGGCATACCTTGCACTTCGACGAGGCACATGCGGCAGTTGCCTGCAATCGACAGGCGCTCATGGTAGCAGAAGCGTGGAATCTCGGCACCCGCGGCTTCGCAGGCGTGCATCAGAGTGGTGCCGTCGGCAACCTCGATCTCCGTGCCGTCAATGATGAGCTTCTTCGTCATCCCTATTCCGCCGCCTCTTTATGAGACTTGTGATACTCATCGATCCGCGCCTCGATTACGGGGCGGAAATGACGGATGAGGCCCTGTACGGGCCAAGCCGCTGCATCGCCCAGCGCGCAAATGGTGTGCCCTTCAACCTGCTTCGAGACCTCGAACAAGAGATCGATTTCACTTTTTTCGGCCTCACCGCGCGCCATGCGCTCCAGAACCCGCCACATCCAGCCCGTCCCTTCGCGGCAGGGCGTGCACTGACCGCAGCTCTCGTGCTTGTAGAAATATGAGATGCGCGCGATCGCCTTAATGATGTCGGTCGACTTATCCATCACGATGATGGCAGCTGTTCCCAATCCGGACTTCAATTTGGCCAGGCTATCGAAGTCCATGGTGAGATTATCGCATTGGTCGGCGGGCAGACACGCAACAGACGAGCCGCCGGGGATGACGGCCAGCAAATTGCTCCAACCGCCCCGCACACCCCCTGCATGCTCCTCGATGAGCTGGCGCAGAGGAATTCCCATCTCCTCCTCGACGACGCACGGCCGTTCGACGTGTCCTGAAATCTGGAAAAGCTTGGTGCCAGTGTTGTTCGGCAGTCCGAGGCCCGCAAACCAGGATGCACCACGGTGCATGATATCGGGCACGACCGCGATCGTCTCAACGTTGTTGATCGTCGTCGGACAGCCGTAAAGCCCCATGTTGGCCGGAAATGGCGGTTTCAGCCG
>CAZSNH010000505.1:0-1959 GCA_964607855.1 uncultured Hyphomicrobium sp.
TGGAAGCACATCCGCAGCCGGTCGCCTCACGGCTGCGCCATGGCGGAACTTCAGCAGGTGCTCCCGGCGTTGAACCGGGGGATGATCAAACGGCTTCTGGACGAACTCAGACGGGAGGGCAAAGTGGAGCTGGAAAGCAAGAAACGGTGGTCCCGGTGGTTTGCGCTGGGGCATGGGAACGGAACCGCATGAGGATCGCACTCGGCCGGAGGCGCCTTATGGCTCTCGCCCGGTCATAAACCATAGAAATGAGCCATAGAATGAACCATAAGCCACATAACCCATTGAAGAATCAAGATTTGCTATGGCTCAAGAGCAGACGATGAAAACCATAGACGCGCGCCCAGCCAAGCTCATTGGTGTGGCCCTGCCACTGCCGGAGTTCAACGACTCCTCGGCCTACGACAAGATGGCCGGGAAAGCGACCGTGGCATCTGCGGCGTCCCGCGATACCCAGAAAGCCGCCGCGAGGGCCATCGTCATGGAGATTGAGCGCAGTCTTGGCTTCGAGCCAACGGACCGGGAGTTCGAGAAGCTCGGTCACGACATCGAAAGCAGGGTTCCAGGTCAGGGCCGCTTGAGCTTCATCAAGGTGAAGGGGAGGGTTACTGGAGCCGATGTGATTACGGTAACCCGGAACGAGATCCTCCACTCGCTGAACAAGCCGGATGACTTCATCCTCGCCATTGCCGAGTTCATGGGCGATTGAGAGGGGGACTTTGTGGCTCGCGCTATCTGCGACGGATCGACGCCGCTTGTCGCAGATTTGCGTGGTCGTAATGTGCCGGTGTCCAAGTGCGGTGGCCCCCTGGGGTGAGACAAACAGTTAAGACACAGTTCGCCGTTCGATGAAAAGTTCTCGGCCGGTAAGACCTTTGTATCGCATAATCGGAACCGGTTGGCGAAGCGGAGGCGGTCTCGAGAGCGTCGGTGTCTGGCGCTACGAGCTTGGCGGCTATCCAGTCATCAAAAAATGGCTCGGCTACCGGGACCGAGGGCGGCGGCCGGGACAGCCACTCTCTGTGCAGGAGGTTGCCCATCTTAGGGGGATGGCGCAGCGATTGGCCGCCGTCCTTCGCTTGCACGCGACACGCGACAGCCTCTACGAGCGCGTCTGCCAAGACTGCTTCCTGGCAGAAGGACTGGGCATATAGGGAATTATCAGGGATCCAAATATCCCAACGTCTTGGCTGCGTTGCTATGAATCCATTTGCCGTCAAGGTAGCCGATGGTGGATGCGGGTAGAAGAAGGCAAGCTGGCGGATTGGGTCGCGGGTGGCGGCAAATCGCTCCCATCCGGATGGCGCAACAGCTCTACAAATGAAGTCCGAAGGTGAGAGGGAGGCTGGGCAGCAGGAGTGTTGGCATGCGAGTTGGCCAGAATACTCTGATCCGCACGTGATTGGCGCTGCAGTAGTTCGGTGCGGTATCGGCCGCGGGCAGGACTAGCACTGGACGGATTACAGGTACACACTTGGTTGCCCGCCCTGAAGCGTGCTAAAACACAGAGCATGCGTTTCCTGTCGGCGCCGTCGACTCCAGCAGACCGCCAGACCTTGCTGTTGAGATCTCGGCGGTTGAATCCTTTCAACACTTTCTTGCTCGCAGTTGAGCCTGTGATGCGCATTGCTTGGGTTGCGGCAGCACAGCAGAGAGTGCAGCGGGACCGGTACGGCGAGTTCACTCAGAATCTTGAGGAAAGGAACTTCTCGCACGATATTGTCGACCGAATCCAACTCCTTAGCTACTGCTTTGACCGCCTCTGTGAGCTGGGAATCGAGTACTACGAGATCAGGCAGGCGATGGCTCAGAACCAACAGGGCTCTCCCGGCATCGATCTCGGGAAGGTGCCGCTGTCCGTATTGGGTACCCGTCCGGTGAAACCATCTGGCTGTGATGCGGGATGAGGGGGGATACTGTGCGCGATGCAGCAGAGATCAGGTTTGAAGACGCGGGTGG
>CAZSNH010000506.1:0-1958 GCA_964607855.1 uncultured Hyphomicrobium sp.
ATGCCGTTGATGTCATCGATGTCGACCTGTGTAGTGATATACGTGCGGTCATGGGCCGCGGTATCGCCGAGGTGTTTCACATCCTCCATTGTCTTGGGCGTGGCGCGACCTAGCGTTACTGACGTGTCGCCCTTGATGTGCGCCAGCAGACGATCAAGGGGTAAGAAAACGCCATTGTGTTGAATTTCGTGATGTCGGCCCAGATGGACGTAAACCTCGATGACGAGCGTCTCCATCAAACGGCGACTCAAGACCGCACATCCATCAAAGAAGCCGTAGTCATAGGCACCGTTAATCTGATGCGCAAGTTGTTCTAGGTAGCCACGGGTTCCCGCAAGCGCGTCGCTAGCCAGAACGGCCCCAGTGACTTTGGCCTTTCTTGTCCCCAGCAGGGGCAAATAGGATTCGTCCAGGGTCGCGATATGTCGGACGTCGATTTGAAAGGTTCCGGGTCGTTTGCCTCGCGCTGTGAACTGGCTTCGCCTTAGGTCAGATGCTAGCCGCGTGACGTTCGGCTTCGGAAAGCCTTCGTCGTGAAGATCGGTAGCCAAGGCCGAAGCGGAACGCTCTTCAAATTCCTGGGTGTGCCTGTAGTACCAGAGTAACGCCACCGCGCGATCGACATGCGACAGGCTCTTCTGAGCGAGTCCATGGGCGAAGTCAGTTCGCGTTTTCATCCGACTTGCCTGCGATCACGGCCTTCATGTACTGGACGCCGCGTCGTGAAAGTTTGTAGCGGACCGCTTGCCCCCTTTTCCTAACTTTGTCTCCCATTACGTACTTTGCGGCCGTACCCGACAGGGTTCCGGACGCGTTCGCGGTAGATATCGGTACGCCGAGATCTGTGGTGATCTTGCTCACGTCACCCGAGGACAAACCAAACTTGTTCCCAAGGTGCTCGTGGACGACATATAGAGGGAGTAGCGTTCGATCGACTTGACTGGTGCGGTCGAGAATCTGAGCCTCAATGCTCTCGGCCTCATCGCAGGTTTTCGTGAGATTCACGATTTCGGCCCAGTTCGGCGAGGTGTCACTATCGCCGCTCGTGGCGCGAGGCGCCGAGTTCGAAGGGGACTCTGATCTCCGTCGCTTTTGCGAAGTGCCACTAGCGCTCTTCTTTGAGTCAGAACTGCGGTTTGGTGCCGAACCGGACCCGTAATGCGCAAGTAGCGCTTGAACCTCTTCCAGTGTTCCCTCGATCTGGACGAGGGTTCCGTTCGGCAGAGTCAGTGAGGCTTTGGCCATCGATCAGAACCCCCCTTGTTGAATACGTCTGGTATCCATGGCGTCTAGACAGAATGGCTTGCGGCTGAGTTGAGGCGGCCTGCCTCCGGCGTATCGTGGATTGCGCGGGAGCACCGCGCGGAGCCACATGTTGAGCACGAAGGCGTCAACCCAGTGCAAAGGAGGCAGGCCATGAGCAAGAAGTCTAGCAAGCTGTTGTGGGCATGGACGTTCACAAGGACTCGATCGACGTCGGCATCGGCGAGGCCAATGGCGGCGAGGTGCAACACTACGGCGCGATTGGCGGGGATCTGGGCGCGGTGGCGCGTCTGGCGAGGAAGCTCGAGTCCCGTGGCCAAGGGCTCCTGTTCGTCTACGAGGCCGGACCGTGCGGTTTCGGCATCTACCGGCTGCTGCGCCGTCGCGGGCATGAGTGCTGGGTGGTTTCGCCGGGGCTCACGCCGCGCTCCAACGCCGATCGGGTGAAGACCGACCGGCGCGATGCGTTGAAGCTGGCGCGGCTTGCGCGCGCGGGGGAACTGGTGCCGCTGCACGTGCCCGATGAGCGCGACGAGGCGACGCGGGATCTGGTGCGCACCCGCGAGGACGCGGTCAGCATGCAGCGCCAGGCACGCCAGCGCCTGGCGGCGCTGTTGCTTCGCAACGATATCCGCTACGTCGGCAAGACCGTCTGGACCCCGGCGCACCGGCGCTGGATCGCGGAGCTCAAGCTC
>CAZSNH010000507.1:0-1957 GCA_964607855.1 uncultured Hyphomicrobium sp.
ACCGCGCTGATGTAGAACGCCGCGCCGGTGAACAGCGCCGCCACGATCAGCGCCATCGTCGCGGAGAACAGGGCGAGGCCGGCCGGGATCATCGCTTGCGCTCCTGTTCCGCGCCGCGCGCCGCCATCTCCTCGAGCGCCGCGCGGATGTTGAAGAACAGCCTGCCCTGCTCGCGCGCGTCCTCGACCGCGACGTGCGAAAGCGCTTCGGTTCGCGGCAGCCAGTGCTTCGGCATGTGCTTCTTGCTCGCGTCTCGATAGCTCTCCGCGCCCATCGCCGCGTAAGCCAGCGTCTTGATGTCGATGCCGCTGAAGCCGAACGGCGAGCGCCCGCAGAAGCGGATCACGTACCAATAGACGAACATCATGTCGAACAGCAGCGGATAGGCGACGAACACCGGCTTGCCCGGCAGCGCCTCGACCCAGGCGAGGTAGCGCTTCATCGCCGCCGCCGGCTCCGCCGGCTCGCGCCGCGCGGCCTGCCACGCCTCGGGCTGCGTCTTCCACCACGCCATCGTCTCGGGATCGGCCGCGGCGCCCGGGAGCGCCTCCAAATTGATCTCGAATGCCGCGATTTCCTTGCCCTCCGCATCGAACGCGACGCTGCCGAGCGACAGCATCGAGTTCACGCCGGGAATCGGCCCGTCGGTTTCGATGTCGGTGGAGACGTAAGTTTCCAGCTCTGAATCGTTTGCATTTCTGTGAATTCCAAAGGCAGACATTTATCCCAAGCTAAACTCGAGCTTCGAAGCAATGCGCTGAGCGAGCTTGCGAAAGTCAACTCCCGCCTGATGAGCCGCCGCCGCATGTGATCCTATGGCGCCGTCAGCTGCCCTAAGATGAAACATCGGTTTTCGCGCCTCTTCAGCCATCGGCATTAGGCTTCGATAGTGCTTGAGCTGAGCAAGACAATTGCGATCCTCTGCAACGGTCGGGCTTTTTGAAAGGGATCGGCCGAGAATTGCGCTACTATACTGACTGGGAATTCTAGCCATCCAACGGTCATACGCCTTCACCGGTCGATCCAATCGCACTGCGTGTTGAAGAACCACGTATCCGACAGGCGACATTTCTCCGCCCGGGACGTCAACGTCCAAGCCCGAGGGCTTACTGTTCAATCTCTGGCGCCAACCTTCACGCCAGTCTCGGAGAGTAGGTCCAAGATTCCGAAGGCCTTGAAGTGAGAATAGATCAGGCGACAACGGCACCACGACATAGTCCGAAGCAATCAATGCTGCGCGATTTATTGCGCCTAAGTTGGGTCCGACATCAACCAGGACGAGTTCTGCGCCGGTCTGATCAGAAGCAGCCTTCAGCACTCTCCAGAACGCGGAAATCACGCGGAACGCCCGTGGTTGGCGCTGCCTCTCCAGGCACAGAGGCCACTGTGCGCTTAACTCATCCTCAAAGGACGACAAAGCGAGATTGCCGACCACAAGCCCCAGATTGTTCTCTATTTCCTCAACTAATGGCTCAGCAATGTCGCCAATACCTTCGATCAATGGCTTAAGGCATCCGGCGACGGTTTCTGGTCCATCATTCGATTCCCAGACTTCTTCAAGTCGTTCTTCATCCAGGAACGACGCACTGAGATTTGCTTGCGGATCCAGATCTGCAACGACAGTTTGAACCCCGATATCGGAAAAGGTCCATGCGAGATGATAGACGAGTGAGGTCTTCCCCACTCCGCCTTTGTTGTTGAAGAACGCGACGGTTTTCATGCCCTTTTTCTCACGATCGCCAAGACGTGTTCCGGCCTAACGATATACTCCAGTTCGGGATTGCCATTATCAGCGAGCTGCTTGCGAGCCGTAGAGATACCCACGCCGAACCTTTGAACATAGCCGAGAATCTTCATTGCGTCGGCCAAATAGCTGTTTCGATAATCAGCCAGGCCAGGTTCGCCAAAATTGTGAACGGTTATTTGGCCGAAAGGGCCGCCGGGGTTCTGAATCTCG
>CAZSNH010000508.1:0-1947 GCA_964607855.1 uncultured Hyphomicrobium sp.
AATTGGGGTTTTCGCTCGATGAGATCCGGACCCTTCTCGGGCTTGCGGGCGGAAACGCGCTCACCTGCGCCGAGGTGAGCGAAATGGCGCACGCTCACATCGCCGACATTCGGCAAAAGGTCAGAGACCTCAAGAAGCTCGAGCGTGTCCTAAGCGACCTCGCCGCGCGGTGCCACGGCAAGAAGGTACCCGACTGCCCGATCCTTGATGCTCTCAACGCGTAGGGCAGTCACCCTTGCCCTCCGTGCTCTCTCGCTAATTCTAGTTTGCGCACCCGATCGCCGCCAATCCCGCAGCGGCGGCTCGTCTGTCACTCGCTCTCGATTATCGAACAGACTGCCTCCACCCGCCGCTCGCGTGCGGGGGTCTTGGTGAGCGCGCGAAGCTGCCGCCGCAACGCCGAGAGTTCGGCAATCCGCTGATCAATTGCCGCAAGGTTGCGCTCGATCATTTTCGTCACGCAGGCGCAGGGTTCGGTGCCTGTAGGACGCACCGCGAGGATTTCGCGCACTTCCTCAAGTGAAAAGCCGAGCGCTTTGGCACGGCTGATGAAGCGCAATATGCTCACGGCCTCCCGGTCGTATGCCCTATAGCCATTCGCAAGCCGCTCCGAGGCGATCAAGCCCTGCCGCTCGTAAAAACGCACCGCTGAGGGTCGTACGCCGATGCGCCTGGCAATGCCGCCAACTGTCAATTTTGTACTCATGGCTCTTGACCTTAAACCCAGGTTTAACGTGCAGGATACCTCTCCAGTAGCGCGACGGGAAGATTGTCGCGCGGTCCGCGAATGGAGGTGAGCCATGAAAACGAAGCCGTTTAAAAGCTGGAAAGTCGTGCTGGACTGCGGGGTCTGCGGTGCCTGCCCGGCCGTTGAGATCAACGCTGAGGATGTGACCATCGGCGAGGACAACAACACGGTCCGTCTCACCCACGCCCAATGGAATGACCTTGTGTCCCGCATCCGCAAGGGCGAGCTACCCACAATCGAATAACTCAGAAGGAAGCGGCGGGGCTCCAGCCTGTGGTACCCGCGCGAAGGGAGAGCCATCTTTGTGACGGCCCGACGCAGTCAGGGTACCGCCGCGCTCGATGCTGTCAAGGCAGGCCCCGGCTCGGAGGCCGGGGTGGCCGCACGTGGCGGCCAGCCTTGACTGCATAGTTTTCGAGTGCCCCCACCGCACCCGCAGCCCTCCTTTAACCCACGGGAGTTTCTTCACATGGGATCGGAGCGATAGATTCCAGCGAGACACAGCCGGATCATGGATGCGAACAACCTGACAAATGGATCGCAATGTAAGTATTAATAAGTATTAATTTATCGTTAAATTCACGAATTCCCAATTATCTATGCTTTCTCAAAGAAATCGACTAACGAGACGTTATGCTTTACATAGTGGAGAACACATACTGAAGCGGTAGCTCAATGATCGTTCGCCAAATAGCCCCCTGGTCTCGCATAACGGCTTATCTGTGCTTTGCCGTTGCAGCAGTCATGTTGGCGCTTGCTGTGAATACCAGTCCCGTTCGCGCAACGTCATCGAGCCACCCTCTTCCCCAACCTCCCATCGGGTCTTCCTGACCCAAGGTCTCGCTAAGGCTTACTGATCTCCTCGTCTGTTCTACCCCCCAAGACTGCAAAGCCTCTCTTCTCCGGAGAGGCTTTTTTTTGGTGCCATAGGGCATAAACCTTGGAACCATTACAATAAGCGACCAAAAAATCTTGAACTCCCTGTGAACGCGGCGCCCTGGCACTGGAAACGTCGCGTGGGACCGGCTAGTGCTTCGCCAGCGTGTGGTGCTCTGGAATAAATTGACTAGACTTCCAGCCGGGTACGGACCCGCGGCACCAACTCGCTTGTCGCCTCACCGGTCGGCGAGGATAGGCGGCTCGACATCACCAAACCCGAACGAGCACGTGGTCAGGGCGACCTCGGCTCTCATCTAACC
>CAZSNH010000509.1:0-1943 GCA_964607855.1 uncultured Hyphomicrobium sp.
CCCCTCTTCCTGCCGCCCAACGGATTAGCGCTCAGCTGCCTGGCGCCGTGAACCATGATGCCACGACCGGAGGCCGGCCGCGCGACGACCCCGGACCGGCCGGCCGACGGCCAACCAAGTGTGCGAACCGACCCAGCGGCGCCAGGTCAGCTGCAGCGCTTTGTTGGGCGGCGGGCGCGCTACGGACACGAGTAAGCGGTGCCCTGAAACGGCTGCCCGGACGAGCCCGCCAAGGAGAGGTCTGAGCCCTCGTGTGGTATGAGGAGATTCGCCTTCAGGGGCTTCAGCTGCTCGGCAAGCACCCGGTGGAACTCTTCTTCGGCGAGCCCGAGGTGCCGAGCAAAGAAGCCCGGCGTGCGCTGAGGAATGTCGACGGTTCCCAACTCGGTGCACTCACCAGGAGGCGTCTGACCACCCTCGAGGACGAGAAGTGTCGAGGAGCTGATGACCTCGTACTCCGACACGTTGGGGTCGCCGCCGGGCAGCCACAGGGTCTCGATCAGAAGACATAGTGGAGAGAGGAATACAGCGAGTGCCGAGTACGTCCGCGCCTTGGAACCATGAAGAAGCGAGGGGCGAGCGATACCAGCGAGCAACAAGATTCCGGCCGGGAGCGCGAAGAGCGCAGCGAGCGTGAACGCTGACGGCCAGATCACGCCAAGTAGGAAGAGCGGAAGGACTGCGGCGAGGCCGAGCGCCGCTGCTGTGCGCTGGACCGTGACAGCCGAGCTGCGCAGGTTGGTCGCGAACGCGACAGCAAGCAGAAGAATGCCTGCGACTCCGGGCCATGACGCGAGATATAGGCTCATCTTCCCGCCGCCCAACGGATCGGCGCTCAGCTGCCGGCAAGGGCCGCCGCCGTGGCGGACCGAAGCGCCGATGTTCGACGCCAAACTCTACCGCGGTCGATCGGAGCTCGGCCCTTGACGGTCAGCTGCAGCGCCTTGTTGGACGGCGCGGTCATGCGCGAGGTGGGCGAAGACCCCACTCGCCTTTTCCGATCCCCGCAACGGAGTAGAAGAGATCTGAGTTCGCAGCTTGGAAGTTGTCGGAGTCCGAGGAGTGTGTCTCGATCGTTCTGCGAACGATCGCTTGCCAGGAGCGAGGAAACGGCTCAGGACGGATACGCAAGATCTCGTTGTAGAGTCGGTAGTAGGATGACTTGCCGCCGAGGTTCTCGAGCGCCTTCACGATCCAATCGAGCCACGTCATGCTTGCCTCCGAACGCGGACGAACGACAGATGGTCGAGCACGCTCCGTACTGGAATGGGCGTCGGTATTCGGGGCAGTTCGAACCTCGGCGCCTCGCAGATGACGCTCCCAAAGCTCGCGAACTGAGACGCCAGACCGTGTGCGCCAATGCGATGGCCCGCGAACAGAGGAACTCGAGAAGCCGTTGGCGCGCAGGAGTTCGCGCGCGAGAGAACTCATGGAGTGGTGACGGCCGCGAAACAGCAGGCCGCCGCCGCTGACGCGCGCAGTCGCGTCAGGGAGCGCGTTGCCCGTGTAATCGTGGCATGCCAGTTCTTCGTCTTCCGCGAGAAGCCCCGCTCTAATGAGTTCGGCCAGGTCGGCCTTCCTCTCCTTTCCCCGCGCGGGCGCTGAGACCTTGGGAGTCTGAGCGGAGAGCTTTCCACCGAGTCCGAGGAGGCGTCGCAGGGTCAAATTGGGGGTCTCTTCGAACGGAATCGCCTGGGATTGCAGGTGGTTATAGACGTCGTCGTCAATCTCGACCGATCGCATCCTTCGCCCTCCGAGAGGTGAAACTCAGTATAAGCTCAGTCTTATGACTCCGTCAAGAGGTCTGGATGGTTCTGGACGAGGTGGCGTTGCGGGGCGTCGCCGGAGCGGCGACCGCGGATCTCGAAAGTTCTCTTCCGCGCCGTCCAACTAGTAATGGACCGACCAGCCCTTCCGTGCAGGCTCGTCGCGTCTGCCCATTC
>CAZSNH010000510.1:0-1915 GCA_964607855.1 uncultured Hyphomicrobium sp.
TAAGATGGGCCCGGAGAAGGATGGACTGGTCACCATCACAGAGGGGCTTGCGGAGAATGAGATGGTCGTTGTTCAGGGGTTGCAACGCGTACGGGCTGGCATCACCGTCTCCGCTCAGCGATTGCAGACACCTGCCGGCGCACCGGAGGCCAGCAAATGATCTCGTCCGTGTTCATCGATCGTCCGCGGCTTGCCATCGTCATTTCGCTCGTCATCACCATCGCCGGCCTCATTGCGCTTAAGGCGCTCCCGGTCGCACAATTCCCCGAGATCGTTCCGCCGCAGGTCCAGGTCTCTGCGAATTACCCGGGCGCATCGGCTGCGGCCGTCGAGCAGAGCGTCGCTCAGATCATCGAGGCCCAGGTCAATGGCGTCGAGCGCATGATCTACCTGAAATCGACCTCCGGCGGCGACGGCAGTTACGCTCTCAACGTCAGTTTCGAAGTCGGCTCGGACCCAGATCTCAATACTGTCAACGTGATGAACCGCGTCAACCAGGCGCTCTCGCAATTGCCGCCGGAAGTTCAGCGGATCGGCGTTACCGTAAAGAAGAAGTCGTCCGCCCTGCTCCAGGTCATCGCATTCTATTCCCCAAATGACACAAGAGACGCGCTCTTCCTCTCCAACTACACGACGATCAACGTTCTAGACACGCTGGCCCGTGTTCCCGGTGTCGGCCAGGCCTCCTTGTTTGGTGCCCTCGATTACTCAATGCGCGTTTGGCTCAACCTGGACCGCATGAGCAGCCTCGAGATCGCACCGAAGGATGTCATCAATGCAATCAACGCACAAAACGCCCAGGCCGCAGTCGGACGGGTGGGTGCCGCACCGCTCGTGAATGAGACCGATTTTCAGCTCAACATTACGACGCAGGGTCGCCTGACGTCTCCCGAGCAGTTCGGAAACATTCTTGTCCGCACGCTTCCCGACGGGAGCACGGTGCGCGTAAAGGATATCGCCCGCGTCGAACTTGGCTCAAAAACTAGCGACACGTTCGGACGCTACAATGGCAAACCCTCTTCCGGAATTCAGATTTATCAGTCCCCCGGCGCCAATGCCATGGCGGTGGCAAAGGGCGTAAGAAAAGCGCTCAAGGATCTCGAATCGCGGCTGCCGGACGACGTCGCCTACAATGTCATGTACGACACGACGCAGTTCGTAGAGGCAACGATCGAAAGTGTGAAGCACACGCTCGTCGAAGCCTTCATACTCGTTGCGATAGTGGTCTTCATATTCCTTGGCAGCTTCCGCGCCATGCTCATCCCAATCATCGCCGTTCCCGTCGCACTCATCGGCACTTTTGCTGTCATGCTGGCGCTCGGGTTTTCTCTCAACACCATCTCCCTTCTCGCGCTCGTTCTTGCGATTGGCATCGTGGTCGATGATGCCATCGTTGTTACGGAGGCCGTCGAGCACGTGCTCGAACATGAGCCCAGTCTCACGCCCGCACAGGCTACGCAAAAGGCCATGGGCCAGATTACGGGGCCCATTGTTGCGATTACCCTTGTGCTGCTTTCTGTTTTCGTCCCAACTGCATTCATTCCCGGCATTATCGGACAGCTTTACAAGCAATTCGCCGTCGCCGTGTCGGTCTCGATGGTGATTTCGGCCATCAACGCACTCACCTTATCGCCCGCTCTTTGTTCGCTTATTCTCAAACACAAGGACAAGCCGACAGGACTCATCGCACGCATCCAGTCAGGGATCGATCTGGGACGAGACGGCTATGTCTGACTGGTCCGCCCTCTCATCAGACGCGCACTCATAACGCTGGGACTCGTGGGTTTCTTCGCATTCGCGGCTGGCGGTCTCGCGAGGATCGTTCCGGCAGGCTTCCTACCGGAGGAAGATCAAGGTGCTTTCATGACCGAGATCCAGCTCCCTGATGCAGCCTCTCTCCGGCGTACGGATGCGG
>CAZSNH010000511.1:0-1914 GCA_964607855.1 uncultured Hyphomicrobium sp.
ATGGGGTGAGTGCCGATCGGGTCAAGATCTTCACCTCACTTCATAGAGAAAAGGGAGATCGAACGGATTGGTGGACGATTGCGGGCCCTGGCTCGCAGCACTTAAAGGACCTTGCCAGTTGCTATGCCGGCAAGACGCGCGGGACCGGCGAGTGGAAGGATTGCAGGTGAGATGCCGCCGGAAATAAAGCCACGGTAAGCAAAGCCGTCCGTCGCATCGACCGCGGTGTCAGGCATGGGTGGGGCTATTCGCCCATCACTTCCTGAACCATGGCCGAGAGGCGCTTCACGTCTTTGACGACGAGAGCGCGTCCGCGCCGTTCGATCAGTCCGATTTTCGACAATCGGCTCAACTCCCGCGACACTGCCTCGCGATGGGTGCTTGTCCTGCTTGCGATATCTGCGTGGGTCGGTGCAGGATCGATCTCAGCAGTGTTGCCCTTTAGCGGTGCAAGGCTGACAAGGCGCAGAAGCTCGGCCTGAATGCGGTTATTCACGGCTAATGTGCTGAACTCGTAAACGCGTGTGGTCAGAGATCGGATCTTCGACACCATCTTTTTTAACAGAAACATGGCGAGCGTCGGCTCTGACTGGATCAAAGTGCGGAACGCTCCTGCCGGCATCGACGCCACCAGGCACTTCGAAAGCGCCTCGATACTCGCCGATCTCGGTGCACCGTCAATTGCCGCGTTCTCACCAAAAAGCTCTCCCGATCCCAAATCGGTAAATGTCACGGCCTTTCCATCCACGGAGTAGAGGCTAACCCGCGCCTCGCCCTCGACGATAAAAAAGACGTCGTCGGACTGATCCAGGTAATCAATGATGGGCTCGCCCGCTTCGTAGGTGCGCCAAGCACATCTCTTTTCGATCTGGGTTCGCGCATCTGGGGTGAGAGCCGCGAACAGCGGAACGCCTCGGAGGCTGCATTTGCTTGGTGGAGCGAGATTATGTGTCATCCGTCTGCCTCCCAGACTCAAACATAAACCGAAGGTTCGGACACCTGAACGACTTCTCACAACTGTGGCAATCCTCACAGCGCGGTCCACTGAGAGGGCTCATGATTGAGCCAGCATCAAGGGAAGGGTGCTAGACACGATTGGACCCTCGACCACAAGGAGAACTGCTATGACCATCCGCAAGAGCTGCATATCCGCCGCCGCATTTTCGGCGCTCATGTTAGCCGTCAATCTGGTTGGCGCCCAGGCCGGAGAGATCAGCGCAATTCAGGAGATAAAGCCAATCCAGGGGATCAGCTTCAACGCCGGTAACAAACATGGAGTGGGATACTTCTACGCCGAAGCCGGCCGCTGTAAACTTGTCCTGACACTCGCCGAGGAGCCTATTTGGGATGACCAGCAAGGTTTCAGCGTGGAGCGGCACGAGAGTAGCGTTCCCGCCAGCGGCTTCACCCGTTACACCAGCGAGGGGCACTCGTTCGAGTTTGGCTGTCAAGCCGGCGCAAGGGCCATGACTTTCAAGTCTCTGAGCAAGGTCGCGACGGCTGATTAACGCGCTGTCCCGCCTCACTACATCTGCGCGTTTGGGAGGGGGCCAATTCGTCCCCTCCGATGTTGAGATGAGCAGAAGGTTGCCGGGGGCATTTGCTCGCCACGTCTGTCGGGCATCTTGCGCGCCTTTCGAGACAGAAAAACGCTCTTTGGCACTCCCCTCGGTGTCAGTGGTGTGCTAGAGGACACATTATGTTTCATATTTCTGTATTTCCTGAGCCTTTCCTCCATTTCGAGGCGGCGTTCATGGACGCGGTTCGCACTTCTTGCGTCTGGCTGATGCGCCCGTCGCCCCGGTTTTGCTGGCTGGCGAAGAGCCACGAATTTTTTCGCATTGTCGGTGGGCGGCCGGTATCGGTGTCGCCGATGCTCAGAACCATGCTGCATAAACCGGAGGCCGGCTCTGT
>CAZSNH010000512.1:0-1910 GCA_964607855.1 uncultured Hyphomicrobium sp.
TCCCGCATTCGGCGGCGCTGGCGACAGGGTGCTGCTCACATCGCCTTGATCGGCGACATGATGGATCTTGGCTATCCCTTCGATCACCTGGGCTCAGATGCGCGAGTTCTGGAAGACCTGGTCGCGGGCAAGGGCTCATTTGCTGAGATTCTGAAGAATGCCACATATCCGATGGTGATTGTCGGAAGCGGGGCGGCCGCGAGAGCGGACGGAAAATCGATCCTCGCGCTCGCTGCGAAACTCGCGCTCGCCATTCGCGAAGGCAAGGATGACGGCTGGCAGCCGTTCAATCTCCTCTCAATTGCTGCTTCGCGCGTAGCTGGGCTCGATCTCGGTTTCGTCCCCTTGAGCGGTGGGCTCGATGCATTAGCGCAAATCAAAGCGGCGCAGGAGGGGCGCCTTGAGGTGCTCTATCTCCTCGGAGCCGATGAGTTTGATATGAGTGCGATGGGAAGCGCATTCGTCGTTTATCAGGGAACTCATGGAGACGCTGGCGCGCAGCGTGCCGACGTGATCCTGCCGGGTTCTGCGTACACCGAAAAGAGCGCCACCTACGTCAATACGGAGGGACGGGCACAAATGACGGTGCGTGCAACCTTCGCCCCGGGCGAGGCCAAGGAAGACTGGGCCATCATCCGTGCTCTCTCGGCCGAAGTGGGACACACGTTACCATATGATACTCTACAAGCGCTTCGGGTTTCGATGTATAAGTCGGCGCCATTGCTGGCCGAGCTTGATCGTGTTCGGGAATCGGGCGCAGCCGGCTTGGCCGAGATCGCGAAGGAAAAGATCAGTATCGGCGCAGGCTCCTTGAGTTCACCTATCAAGGATTTTTATCTCACCAACCCCATCGCACGCGCTTCCGCCGTCATGGCGGAAATGAGTGCTCTCAAGAAGGCTGCCAGCCAAGCGCAGCGTCTGTCGGCGGCGGAATAAGGAAGCGGGTGGGGAATGTCAGACGAAACGTTGAACATGATCTGGGAATATGGACTCTGGCTGGCGGCCCTTGTCGGTTGGAGCCTCGTTGTCCTTGTCGGCCTCCTGATCATCGTCGCCTACCTGCTGCTCATGGACCGCAAGGTGTGGGCCGCAGTTCAGATGCGCCGCGGTCCCAATGTCGTCGGACCGTTCGGTCTTCTGCAATCGTTTGCCGATCTCTTGAAGTTCGTCTTCAAGGAACCCCTGATCCCGGCGGGTGCGGACAAAGGCATTTTTCTTCTAGCGCCAATAGCAACGGCAACGTTTGCCCTCGCAGCCTGGGCCGTGATCCCGGTCAACGAGAACTCCTGGGGCAGATGGGTCATCGCCGATCTCAATGTCGGCGTGCTTTATCTGCTCGCCATTTCCTCGCTGGGGGTCTACGGCATCATCATGGGCGGCTGGGCCTCGAACTCGAAGTATCCCTTCCTGGGATCTCTGAGGAGTGCGGCCCAAATGGTATCCTACGAAGTCTCGATGGGCTTCGTCATTATCTGCGTTCTCTTGCTGGTGGGCTCACTGAACATAACGGATATCGTGAATGCGCAAAAGGACGGGATCGGCACTACGCTCGGTTTGAGACCATCCTTGCTTGACTGGCATTGGCTGGCGCTGTTCCCGATGTTCATCGTTTTCTTCATATCCGCACTTGCTGAAACCAACCGCCCGCCGTTCGATCTCGTCGAGGCCGAATCCGAACTCGTGGCGGGCTTCATGGTCGAATACGGTTCGACGCCTTATCTGCTGTTCATGCTCGGCGAGTATGTGGCGATCACAACCATGTGTGCGTTGACGTCGATCCTCTTCCTCGGCGGCTGGCTGCCACCCTATGATATCTGGCCACTGAACGCCGTACCGGGGATCATCTGGTTCCTGCTCAAAGTCACGTTCGTGTTCTTCATGTTCGCGCTCGTCAAGGCCTTCGTGCCGCG
>CAZSNH010000513.1:0-1902 GCA_964607855.1 uncultured Hyphomicrobium sp.
AAATCCACAAGTGCAGCTCAACCCGTTGCCCAGGCCGGAGACCCCTCTCAGCAGAGTAGTGAGCAGAGTGGTGCCTCCACAACGGTGGCTCAGAACGGCCTACCAAGCGTGGTCGTCGTTGGCGACATCATCGGCGGTCGCGAAGGCCTCTTGGACCTCTCGGGCTCTGGCGCAACCGTCGAAGGTGAGGAGCTTTATCAGTCTCATGTTCTCACAACGAACGAGGCGCTTCGAAAAGTGCCAGGCGTCGTCGTGCGCGACGAAGAAGGCTTGGGCATTCGACCCAACATAAGTATCCGCGGCCTCAATCCCACGCGATCGACCAAAGCACTTCTGCTCGAGGACGGACTTTTCCTCACGTATGCACCTTATGGCGACAATGCGAGCTATTTCCACCCCTCATTGGACCGCTTTGAGCGTATAGAGGTCATGAAGGGGGCAGATCAACTGCGTTACGGCCCTCAGACGATCTCGGGCACCATCAACTACGTCACCCCGAACCCGCCCGCGAAGCCAAGCGGATTCATTGCGGCAACAGCGGGAAATCGCGATTATTTCAACGGCCAGATGTTCTACGGGGGCTGGATTGGCGGCTTCGGCGGCCTCGTCGACTACGTGCATAAGGAAGGTCAGGGCGCACGTGACAATACGGAACACGAGATCGACGATTTCGGTGCCAAGGGCATTGTACAATTATCACCTGAAGCAGCCCTTATCGCAAAGGGAAGCTACTTCAAGGAAGACTCTCAGGTGACATACACGGGCATTACGGATGCCGAGGCGCGCAATTTCGGTCTTCGCTACAATCCCTTTGATAACGACAACTTCGACACCGAGCGCTATGCCTCGTCACTGACGTTGAGCTGGGATCTCAATGCGTATGTTCATTCGCAGACAAGCCTCTATTGGACGTGGTTTAGCCGCGACTGGTGGCGCCAATCGAGTCAGACGCTCGATGGGCAGTGCGGCGGCGCATTCCGAACCGACCGCCTCAATGGCGTAGCCGTAGATCCCGATGACTGTAACTCCATCCAGGGCCGGCTTCGCGATTACTTCACCCGCGGTATCGAGCAGCGCTGGGACTTCCAGGCCGAGCTTTCGGATCTCATTCGCAGCGAACTGCGCGTCGGTTGGCGGTTGCACCGGGAAGATCAAGAACGCAAACAGATCAACTCATTCGACCCCTGGGTGCGACCAGAGTCTTCCGGCGTCGTCAGCAGCACCCCACCAACGGTGGCCATACCCGTCAAAATAAGCGAGTTCAACGAGCGTGAGGCGCGCGTTCTCGCGGGCTTCGTCGAGGATCGGATCGAAATCGGCGCCTTTAGCTTCACGCCGGCAATACGCTTCGAGGACATCACGTATGATCGCCGGAACAATTTGGCGTTGAGCGGTTGCACCAATCCGCCGTGCGCAGGAGACAGCCATGTCACGGAGGCTATTCCGGGTATCAGTGTCGCGTATTCTCCGACGAGGTCGCTCAATTTCTTTGCCGGAATCCATGAAGGATTTGCGCCGCCTCGGGTGGAGGATGCCATCGGCAACGATGGAGGCAGCATCGAGGTCGATGCCGAATCTTCGATCAATATCGAGGCAGGCGTTCGCAGCCAGTTGCTGCCTGGCATGATCATTGATGCGACATACTTCCACAACGACTTCGACAACTTCGCCCCGCGTTTCGGCTTCGCCTGGAATCCGCGTGATAACCTGGTCATTCGCGGAGGTTATGGATTGTTCTTCGGCCGCACACCTTCGATCATGCTGGGCACAGCGCATTCGAACAACGGCGTCAATGTGATCGGCATTACGCTCAGCAACGTGCAACTGCCTTTTGTTTATCCGGGCCGCTTCGCCACACTGTCCGAGTTGCGAGGCGCGTTCGGCGCGGCTCAACCGGGTGTA
>CAZSNH010000514.1:0-746 GCA_964607855.1 uncultured Hyphomicrobium sp.
CGTTGCAATGATTGGAAGCTAGGACGATTCGGAAGGATCGTCACGAGGACTTGGGGTAGTACATGCCACAAGATACTAGATGTAGTGGCTGTGGATCGAACGGGGATTGACAGTGGCGAAGTGCGACAAATCGGGGCTTTCTTTGATCGACACTCTTTTGGCCGCCTGTGCAAAGCCTAAATTGAGGGCGTTCAGCCGCCGATTTTTTGAGGCTAGCCCGATTCCGAAATCGAAGTGTGTTGCATTTGGGCAGCAGCGGAGGACAACTGGACATGGCCAGCACGGGCGGGCTAATCGAAACTTCAACGGTCCGTCGAACGGAGAATTGCGGGAAGCAACATGAGCATCATGAGCGAGATCTTCAGCTGGTGGGGTGGAAACAACTGGTCCAATAGGATTTATACGGCTCTCCGAGGGAAGCTCGTCGGCACGGACGAGCTCGGCAACAGATATTATGTCCAGAGTAAGGGTGTCGGTCCTCTCGGTGTTCCCCGGCGCTGGGTCATTTACAAGAACGGCGCCGAAGCCTCGCAGATCTCGCCGGACTGGCATGGCTGGATGCACTACACCACGGATACTCCACCGACCGAGATACGCTACCAGCCCAAGGCTTGGCAGCGGCCACATGAACCAAATATGACGGGTACGCCTCAGGCCCATCGCCCGGCAGGATCGATCCTCGGACGCGGTCAGCGCCCGAAGGCGACCGGGGATTACAAGCCTTGGACGCCGAACTGAGGACCGCG
>CAZSNH010000514.1:756-1875 GCA_964607855.1 uncultured Hyphomicrobium sp.
TTCGGCAATTGATCCGTTTGAATATGAAGGGGCCTTTCTCACGCCGCGATTGCAGGGAAAATGGGAACCTCGCTGCATCGACTCTAAGGGGCTTAACAAAGGCCGAAATATGTGGCGGCTGAATTTTGAGGATAGCTGCCGCACCACGACCAGGGACGAGCAAGAAGTTGGGATCCACTCCTGAAGTGCACCGAAACCTCCTTGGCCTAGGCGGCGCCGCGTTGGGCGTGGCTGTGGTGGCCCTCTCGGCCGCTCATGCTCTTGCCGATCGCATCGAGAACCGTGTCGCCGTTTTCTCGGCCCTCGACAAGGTTACGGCGACCATCAAGAATCTCGAAATTCCGCTGGGCGAAACGGTTCAATTCGGCTCGCTCAAGGTGACACCCCGAGTCTGCTACTCGCGCCCTGCAACCGAGCAGCCGAGAACGACAACGTTTGTTGAAATCGACGAAGTGCAGCTTGACGGCGCCGAGGCTCGCATTTTCACGGGTTGGATGTTTGCCGAAAGTCCCGGTCTCAATGCCGTCGAGCATCCGGTGTTCGACGTCTGGCTGACGGATTGCCAAAAGCCCAAAGGAGCGCTCGCCGAGACGGCTCCTGCCGACCCCAGTGCCGGCAACGCCAAGCCTTCCGATCCTGCTGCTGTAGAACCCCCGCGCCGGCGAGTGAGACGCTAACGCTCCCGCCCCGGCTTTGTGGTGGGAAAGAAACAGAGCCGAAAGTTATCCACCGGCCTATGCACAATAATCAGTTCCTGCCTTCTGGCTGATGCGCCAGCCCTCCGGCATGGTTGGAGCATGAAACGCGTTTCTCACATCGTCACGTACTCGACGTTCTGCTTCGCAGTCCTCATGAGCTTTCGGCCGGATTTTCTCTCCCCTCTGGCAGCCGAAGAATTGAGGACGGCGCCCGGGATGCACGTCATTTCGCCAATGAGCACGGAAGCCGCCGTACAGCAGGTGCGCAGCATTCTTTCGACGCTCAATGACGCCAATCGCTCAGGCAACTATTCTGTGTTGCGCGACCTTGCGGCCTCTGAATTTAAGGACGAGCATTCGCTCGACGACTTGGCACGCATGTTTGCGCCGCTGCGCGAGAGCGGCACCGAACTATCATTCG
>CAZSNH010000515.1:0-1867 GCA_964607855.1 uncultured Hyphomicrobium sp.
ATACTCGGCGGGAACCGCTCTTGGACGAAGCTCAAAGCTCAAAGCTCAAAGCCCAAAAAAGCTCCAAGCTCCAAACTCCAGGAACATTTCCGTCGGCACGGGGCGATCATTGGAACCTCGAGCTTTCTTTTGAGCTTTGAGCTTTGAGTTTGGAACTTCCTTCAGCGCCCGCCATGCGGGGCTCAAACGTCACGCTGGCTGCACAGGCTCTCACCGGATACGCCCGTTCCGGAGCTTCCCCCGCCCTCCTCTCTCGACAAAGCTTCTCCCCGGCGCCTAAGCTTGACGCGATGCAATCGTTCAACCGCCCGCTGGTCATCGCCGGACGCGAGTTCCGATCCCGCCTGTTCGTGGGGACCGGCAAATTCTCGTCGCCGGAGGTGATGCGGGACGCGCTGGAGGCCAGCGGCACGCAGATCGTCACCGTCGCGCTGCGCCGGGCAGACTTGACCGGGAAAAGGGATCCGTTCGCGAACATTCTCGAATTCATCGATCCGCAGCGCTATCTGCTCCTGCCGAACACCAGCGGCGCGATGAACGCCGAGGAAGCCGTGCGACTGGCGCGGCTCGCGGCCGCCGCCGGATTGCCCAAGTGGGTGAAGCTCGAAATCCATCCCGACCCGCGCTACCTGCTCCCTGATCCGGTCGAGACGTTCAAGGCCGCCGAGCAACTCGTAAACGAAGGCTTCACCGTGCTGCCGTACATCAACGCCGACCCCGTGCTCGCGAAGCATCTGCAAGACGTGGGCACGGCGACCGTGATGCCACTCGGCTCGCCCATCGGCTCGAATCGCGGCGTGCAGACCCGCGACCAGATTCGCATCATCATCGAGCAAGCGACGGTGCCGGTCGTGGTGGACGCTGGACTCGGCGCCCCCAGCCATACCGCCGAAGCCATGGAACTCGGCGCCGATGCCGTGCTCGTGAACACCGCGATTGCGATTGCCAGCGATCCAAACCGCATGGCCATCGCGTTCAAGATGGCGGTTGAAGCCGGACGCGCGGCGTTTGAAATGGGACTTGCCGCACAGCACGACACCGCCAGCGCGACGAGTCCGCTGACGGGATTCCTTGATTAGCAGGCAATGACGCACATGGATGCTCGCGTTGTCCAACTCGCTGCCCTCTGCACGTTATTTCCCATCACGGGCTGCGTCCTGTCTGGACCCTTGCAGATAGTCGGACGATACCAGGTTCAAGGACGATTGTCGGTCGCCGATGGCCATGGGCTGCCGGATCAGGACATTATTCTGCTTCAACCGCACGCAGGCAGGATCGATAAGGAAATGATTCACCTATTGGCGCGTCCCCCGGAGATAAACGCAGCAGAAACGCAGATCGTCTCAATCCGCACGGAAGCGCACGGCGAGTTCGCGCATGAGTTTCAAGGTTTCAAGCACTGCCATCCCTTTTGGGTGTTTCCTCCCCTCTTTGAACTTCCCTGTTACGTGAGTGGCGCAATACGCCACGGTGAATTCTTTCTCTTAAAGACTCCTGAACCCAATGGGCATATCTACGAGATCGAGGTTGGAGAAGCGTCGTCCAAAATCCGCGTTGTAGACCCTCAGTCGGCGAAACGTCGGAAGCTGAAACCTGGCAGGGAAACTCTCGCCGGCATCACGATTCAGCCTCAGAGCATTTCCGTATCTAGTGACTCGCCGACCGGCACCAACAATTTTTCCATTGTGCGATTGGAAGTCAAACGGCCTCACTCAAACGAATGAATCCAGCAACTCTCAAGGATACCCGTGTCGCCAAACTCCTCACCGCTGCCCGCCGCGCCCGCATCCTCGTCGTGGGCGATGTGATGCTCGACCAGTTCATCTGGGGCAGCGTCAGCCGCATCTCGCCCGAAGCGCCGGTGCCG
>CAZSNH010000516.1:0-1861 GCA_964607855.1 uncultured Hyphomicrobium sp.
ACTCGGGTATCACGTTGCCGCTTACCCCGAGGAACTCGTTGCCCTGCTCCTTGAGAGTTTCACCAACCCCGGTGACCGCGTCCTTGATCCCTTCCTCGGATCTGGGACCACCTTGAAAGTGGCACGCGTGATGAAGCGCCGTGGAATCGGCGTCGAGATCAACGAGGAGTACGAGCCGCTAATCAAGCGTCGGATCGAAGAACCGTGGGCTGTCCCTGACTGGAGGGATCTCGATATTCTCCACTCGTCATCGATGGAGCCCGGGATGCAGAAACCGCGGAAGATTCACTTCCTGCGCCAAGGAGCTGCGTCACTTTCTCTCTTCGGAACCGAGCCGCCTACCGAAGGAGAATGAACCCGTCGCCAGCGGCGACAGCTTCCGGATCGTGGTCGAACTCTGCCCCCTTGATCTCGACCAGATGGGTCACGCGTGCATACCGCCCCAGAAATTGTCTGTGAAATTCCATCTCGGCCGCGGGCAGCGCCAGTTTGATCCGTCGCCCAAGGCGAGCAGCAGCTACGACGACTGCTTTCCAGAGGGTGCGGAACTGACAGAACTCGTCCGCCGATGAGAGGACTCCGTCGAGCCCGGCACGATTGCTCCGAAAGCCAAACCCATCGATGAGCGCTAGCAGAGTCGGTTTGGCGGCTGCCGAAAAGCGCGCCGCGATCATTCGCGCGGCTTCTTCGATCTCCAAGGCGTCTTTCGATTCGCCGTACTGGCCGATGTTCGCAGTGTGCACCGTGGCCTTTGCACACACCATCGGTGCCCCCGCGCTCGGAACCACAAGGTCAAATGACACTCCGTGAATTTGAGCGTCCCGGCATAGCGGGTTGTCAGCCTTCTCTGCAGGTTCGAAAGGGATCCCCACCCTCTCCAGGACGGTCGCGAGGCGGGACTCCGCTTCGTGCCCCTGCCGCTTGGCCCTCTCCTGTCGAATCCAACCAGGCCACGTGGCTTGATTCAGTGCTTCGAGCGCTACATCAACATTGGTACCCAAACCAGCGAGATGCTGAAGTACGCTCCCAAGGCGGCCGCTCAAGTACCGCCCGGCGCGCGCCCAGATGGCATCGCCAACATGCAGTCTCAGCGGGCTCGACGGTACGCTAATGGAAGTACCAGCAAGAGCGGCGCGGAGATCTTGGATGATCTTGTTGCGCGTAAGCCCGGCGATTTGCAACAGCGCGAACATCAGCTCCGGGTTCTTCCGGAGTTCCGTCCTGATCGCCGACGCAATCTGCTCGTGAGACTTTCGTTCCCCCATCAGCTTCACCAGCAGTCGAAGCGCTGCCTTCTCCTCCTCATGAAGCGGCCGGCGCTGATCGAACTCAGCCTGGAACGGATCCTCGGAGTGGTTCCACACGTGCGACTCGAACTCGTTCCTCCGCTCGGCGAGTGCCTCTCGGGTCACTGGCGGATCCCTCGAAGCAACTCGCCAGCATCCGTCTCAAGAGCCGCCGCAACCTTGGCCAGGACAATGATCGTCGCGTTGCGCTCACCACGTTCGAGAGATCCGATATAGGTTCTGTGGAGGCCGGACCGATCTGCGAGTTCCTCCTGCGACAGATTGAGCGCAAGTCGTCGGCTTCGTATCCGCTCTCCCACTACGGCCAGCGGCGGACGGCGTCGGGGTGACATGACCGAGAGGAGACAGCTATGATGACTTCGCGTCTACAGACTATGAGTCGCAAGAGGCGCCGTCCAACAAGCCGCTGAAGCTGACGGCCGCGGGCTTCAGGTGCGCGATCAGCCTTGCTCGAAACGCGGCGTGGTACCATCATGCGCGGCCGCAGCTTAGCGGCCATCCGTTGTGCCGCCGACCGCAGCGGAGCGATCGGGCGCCGGGAGCTGGCGCGCGTA
>CAZSNH010000517.1:0-1859 GCA_964607855.1 uncultured Hyphomicrobium sp.
CCGACATCTTCTGCAAAGTGCCGATTTCGATGACAACGGCGGCCTTGGGCGGACAGGTGGACGTGCCGACCCTTGAGGGTACTCCAACGCGCGTGCGCATCCCGGAAGGCACCGAGAGCGGTAAGCAGTTCCGCCTTAAGGGTAAGGGCATGCCGGTCCTGCGTACCAAGTCGACCGGCGACATGTACATTCAGGTCGATGTCGAAACGCCAAAGAACCTTTCGCGGCGTCAACGCGAGTTGCTTGAGGAATTCGAGCGCGAAAGTCACAGGGAAACGAGCCCCGAGAGTCACGGCTTCTTTTCCAAGGTGAAGGATTTCTTCGAGGGCAAAGGAAGCTGAGGTCCTCCCCGATTGACGCCTTTCTCCATCCCCATTTGCGTTTTTCGATCCAACTGAGGGACGTGCGAGGGGCAACAACCATTTCCGATCCAGAGCGATTTCTCCCCTTCGACGCAAGCGTCGACTTTTTCAATGACAAGTGACCTGATCGGACAGGTGGCAGGGCGCGTATCAGGCCGAAAGACGGGTAAGGAGACTTCGGATGCGATCAGGCAAACGCGCAAAGAAGACGGCATTTCTTGGTTTTTCCGCCATTCTGATCGCAAAAGCGGTAGTGACCGCTGCTCCCGCCGCCGAACCGGTTCAACCTCTCCGAGGAATTGAAAACTTCGGCTTCGAACTCTATCAGGCGCGCTGCTCGAATTGCCACTCCAACGAGGCAGGAAAAACGCTATTCGCACCAACTTTGTTCGGCCTCATGGGAAGGCGCGCTGGCAGCGTGGAAGGATTTCCCTATACGCAGAAGATCACACAACTCGGGTTCGACTGGTCCACTGAGAGTTTGAGTAGATGGTTGTCGGTTTCGAGCCTCGATAGCCCCATTCTGAGGATGCGACATTTGGGCGTCGAGGATCCTGCAGAACGTGACGCGCTCGTCGCCTACATCTCGACGTTGAAGCCGAATTGAAAGACAGGCCAAAGTTTGGCATTGCTGCAGCCACGACTCTCGCGAAGCACAGTCCATCCCCAGGTGATGCACGATGAAATCGACACGACTGCTTTTTTTTGCCGGCTCAGCACGCGCCAAATCCGTGAACAAACGCCTGGCACAGCTGGGCGCCCGCATCGCCGACGCCAACGGGATTCCCACGACTTTTGCTGATCTCGGCGATTATCCGATGCCGATTTACGACGCCGATCTTGAGGCTGCCGAAGGTCCACCGGAGAACGCGCGAAAATTCAAAGCCCTCATGAAGGTGCACACAGGGATTTTCATTGCCTGCCCCGAATACAACGCGGCTATCACTCCTCTCTTGAAGAACACCCTCGACTGGGTGAGCCACGTGCGCGATCCCGATGAAGATCCACTCGAAGTTTTCAAGACGCGCGTTTTCGCACTCGGCTCCTCGTCTCCTGGAGGCATGGGTGGGCTGCGCGGCCTATCGACGGTGCGTCAGGTTCTTGAACTTGGGCTCGGTGCCCTCGTCCTTCCGGATCAGTTCGCTGTTCCAAGGGCCCACGAGGCCTACGACGAGCACGAGCACCTGAAAAACAAAGAAACTCAGGAGCAGTTCAAATCCGTGATCGTAAAGCTTGCGCGGGCGGCTCACGTGCTGCATGGGTAGGAGGACCTGCAAAATCCCCAACCCAGCAGGGGCAATGAGACAGGAGCGGACCCGATCCCATGTCGCATTCGATGAAAGACCGCCTCATCGTGGCACTCGATATGCCCTCCGTCGAGGAAGCCCGGCGGCTCATCATGTATCTTGACGACGCGGTCACGTTCTACAAGGTCGGACTTGAACTTCTCTTCGCTGGTGGTCTCGAACTGGCGCGAGACCTGAAGCATCAAGGCAA
>CAZSNH010000518.1:0-1852 GCA_964607855.1 uncultured Hyphomicrobium sp.
CGATCGCAGTGCCTGAGGCATCTGCGGGCAGGAAAGAGAAATCGGTGAGTTCGTTGTTGAGCAGGAATCCGGATGCCCACACACCGGAGCCGAATGCACCTTCTATGGTTGTGGTCATGGAAACCGCGTTGCCTTGGCCGTCGATTACAGAGATGTGGCTGGTGCCCGCCCGCTCCAACGTGGCGTCGATGCCGAACGCGCGCCGTCTCGCATTGGGCGGATTGCCGGGTTCCGGCTTCGCCATCGCCTGCGACGGATCTATGAGACTGCGGCGCATATCGATATAGGCGGGATCGAGGAGGCCGGCATCCGGGACGGCGACAAAATCGGGATCGGCGAGGTAGCGCTCGCGGTCGGCATAGGCAAGCTTCTCGGCCTCGGCGATGAGGTGCACGGCCTTGGGATTGAGGGCATCTGCGGGTGATGCACCGAGATCATGCTTGGCGAGAAGTGCGGTGATTTGGGCAACCGCTACTCCACCCGAAGACGGTGGCCCCATGCCGCAGATGCGCTTTGATCGGTACGAAGTGCAAAGAGGATTACGGCTTCGAACACGATATCCTGCAAGATCCCCAAGCGTGAGATCGCTGGCGAAATTGGGAGCTCCTCTTGCGGCCGCAATGATCGATTCCGCGATGGGTCCCTTGTAGAAGGACTTGGCTCCTCCCGCTGCAATAGCGCGGAGCGTTTTCGCGTATTCCGGGTTCTTGAGCAGGCTTCCAGCGCTTCGCGCCCGGCCGTTCGCGTCGAAGAAATAGGCTTGGGCCTCAGGTGAGAAACTCGCCGGGCCGTTCCAATTGAGAAGGAAGCTGAGGCGCGAGGATACCTCAAACCCTTCATCGGCGAGGCGGATTGCGGGCTCGAACAGTTTGGACCAGGCGAGCTTGCCGTGTTTCTTGTGGGTTGCTTCAAGAAGCCTCACGAGACCCGGCGTGCCGATGCTCAATCCGGATTTAACAGCGGTTTCGAATTTGATCGGTGTGCTGTCTTTTAAGAAGCGATCAGGCTTTGCGGATCGAGGTGCGGTTTCGCGCCCGTCGTAGGCCGAAAGCGATTTCGCCTTCGGGTCCCAGTTGAGGATAAAGGCGCCTCCTCCGAGCCCAGAGGATTGCGGCTCTACAAGACCAAGGACGAGCTGGGCGGCAATAGCCGCATCGAGCGCTGACCCGCCAAGGCGAAGCATCTCGCGCCCTGCCTCGGCGGCATAGGGGTTTGCAGCCGAGATCATATGGCGCGCCGCG
Source organism: uncultured Hyphomicrobium sp. (assembly GCA_964607855.1). GTDB lineage: Bacteria > Pseudomonadota > Alphaproteobacteria > Rhizobiales > Hyphomicrobiaceae > CAZSNH01. The sequence continues at coordinate 1,242 of CAZSNH010000518.1, forward strand.
ACGGCGAGGCTCTTGTCCGTGACGCCGCTTGCCGTCTCGGGTTCGGCCTGGCCACGCTGGGCGAGAGCACCTTGAGTGAGGGCGGCGACCATCAAGAGCGCAAGCCCCACGCACCTCGCCCGGCGTGAGAGCAAGGCGAGAGCCGGTTCGTTGGTCAGGATGGAGAGGCGCTTCATGGACGAAGCGAGAAGGTTTGCTGTGTCATGAGGGGGATTATATGTTGCAGATTACAATTGGAAAGAGCGGCTGCTGAGAGCCGTTTCCGCGCTTATGGTTCGATCTGGTTGCGTGGCGCGAGCGCGAGCCGAGGGAGGTTATCCGGTGGTGATGGAAGGAACTCGCCTTCGTCCGGCCCGCATTGAGGATGCGGCGGTGTTGGCGGAGCTTGTCAACTATGCCGGTGAGGGCCTGCCTCTCTACCTTTGGGGTAAACTCGCAGGCCCGGGTCAGTCGGCGTGGGAGGTTGGACGAAATCGAGCGGCACGCGAGGAAGGCAGCTTCTCTTTTCGAAATGCGACGATCATTGAACGCGACGGCCGGGCCGCCGGCTGTCTCATCGGTTATGTGTTTAGTTATGATGAGGGTTGTTTTGGGTAAGATTTTCGATAGAT
>CAZSNH010000519.1:0-1840 GCA_964607855.1 uncultured Hyphomicrobium sp.
CCTGATTTGGGAATCGTCGTCAAGATCGAGACTCGTGAAGCCATTCACCGCTTGGCCCAGCTTCTCCTTACCGGGCTGAATTTCCCTCGATTCGGAGTCATGATTGCGCGAGGCGATCTTGCAGTCGAGGTGGGCTTCGAACATCTGGCATTGGTGCAAGAAGATATTCTCTGTCTCTGCGAGGCCGCCCATGTGCCGGTGATCTGGGCCACCCAAGTGCTGGAGAATCTCGCGAAAAGCGGATTGCCCGCACGAGCCGAGATTACCGATGCCGCCACAGGACAGCGGGCCGAATGCGTCATGTTGAATAAGGGGAGATTTGTGCTGGACGCCGTGAAGGTCCTCGCGGATTTGCTCAGTTCGCGGGAACGCCAGCGGATTAAGAAACGACAAGTCTTTCGCGATATCACAGCCCAGCACGGCATAGACGATTGACCCGAGACCAGCCTTCAGCCCTGCCCCGCGCCAACTCGGGAATCGGCCGGGTCGCAAGCGGACACCGACGGAGAGACGATTGCCGTACCTTTCGTACGTTCCAATAAGACCTTCTTCGTCACAGATCCTTGGGCACGCTGACGGATCAACAAACATTGGATGTGCCGTCGCACCTCGGAAGCGTGGGACGGTTTGACGAGGTCAAGGAGTCAGACACGGTGTTTCGCTTACATCGCCAGCGAAGATGGAAGTTCCTCCGCGCAATCGGCAGCCTCCTTGTCCTCCTCGCCTTCATTGTAGGAAGCGGAGTCCCCACTCTTGCCGACGAACCGGGTCCTGATCTCGAAGTCTTCGTCCGTACCGGCTGTCCTCACTGCGAGGCCGACAAGGTTTTCCTTAGGGAACTGCAACATGAGCGGCCGGGACTTCGCATTGCCATCCAGGATATCGTAGAAGACTTCTCCGCGCGGCAGCGGCTGGCCGCTTTGGCACAGGCACGAGGCATCACCAGCATCGGCGTTCCCACGTTTCTCATAGGCGCAGAGTTGATCGTCGGATTCCAGTCATCCGACACAACGGGAGCCGAGATCCGCGCCAAGCTCGACCAGCGCACACAAGTCGACGCAGTTTTTCCCGCAACAGAGGGTATCAAGACGACATGGTTCGGCGAGCTTCGAGCGCAGGACCTTGGCCTGCCGCTGTTTACCATCGCCATCGGATTGTTGGACGGATTTAATCCCTGCGCGATGTGGGTCCTCCTGTTTCTGTTGTCGCTGCTCGTCAATTTCCGAGATCGGAGAAAAATGGCCCTCATCGCCGGCACGTTCGTTTTGGTCAGTGGTGTGATCTATTTTGCCCTCATGGCGGCTTGGCTGAATGTGTTTCTCCTGATGGGTCTCTCGCGCGGCATTCAGATCGCGCTGGGAGGCCTGGCCTTGTTCATGGGAGCGGTCGATATCAAAGACTTCTTCGCTCTCCACCGTGGAATCTCATTGCGCATTCCCGAATCAGCCAAGCCCGGATTCTACGCAAGGGTCAGAGGGATCCTGCAAGCTGAACACTTCGGCGGAGCCATGGTGGGAATTGTCGTCCTCGCCGGCCTCGTCAACATGATCGAACTGTTCTGCACCGCCGGATTCCCTGCACTCTACACACAGATCCTCACGATGCAGCAGTTGCCGACGTGGGAATACTATGGTTATCTCGGATTGTATAACCTCGCCTATATCCTTGATGATAGCCTCATGGTGACGATCGCGGTGGTCACGTTGAGTCGCAAAAGGTTGCAGGAACATGCCGGTCGTTGGTTGAAACTCATCGGTGGCACGACGATGTTCGGCTTGGGCCTTGCGTTGATAGTAAAACCCGAATGGCTGGCACTGTAGATACTCGTACGATGAAATCC
>CAZSNH010000520.1:0-1838 GCA_964607855.1 uncultured Hyphomicrobium sp.
GACCCTTGTGAAAGCGAGGCGGAGAAGCGGGCGAAAGTGTTTGCACAACATTGAAGGGGACCATGCCGGCGAACACCCTTTGTCCAGGAGCCAGCACCGGCCCCAGAGCCTCCTTGTTGCCGACGCCGTTTTGAATACTGAGGATGGCGGCGCTGGCAGGCGCGTGTCGTGCGATGAGTGCGCCCATAGCGGCCGTATCCATGCACTTTACGGTAACGAGCACGAGGTTGGCGCCTCGAAGCGCGGTCTCGGGATCGGCTGTTGCCACAAGAACGCGGGGGGAAAGTGTGCGCTCCGTCTCGCCAAGATCCCGTACCGCAAGTCCGCGCTCTGAGATCGTCTGCATGAGGGGTGCGCGGCCGAGAAGCGTGATGCGATGACGGCCCGCGGCGGCGAGCGTGCCCCCTAGATAACAGCCGACACTGCCGGCACCGGCAATCGTGATGCTGGGTCCTCGTGCCATCGCTTTACAATTTAGAATGCATCTTGGATCTCAAACTGAGAGCCAGGCCGCTCCCCGTGCGCCCGAGGCGTCGCCCCATTTCGGCGGTTTCACAAGTACACTGCGATTGTCGGCAAAGATATAGGGCGACATCAGAGGTGGAAGCGCCTCGTAGAGGTGCGAAAGCTGCGACAGGCCGCCTCCGAGGACGATGACGTCCGGATCGAGGATGTTGGTCATGGCGGCAAGGCCGCGCGCAAGACGGCGCGCATGCCTATCGAGCGCCTCGGCGGCGCGAGGCTCCCCCGCTGCAGCTTCCTCCGCGATCCGGCGCGCAGAAAGTTGGCGAGAAGTGGCGCGCCGATAGTCCGCCTCTAATGCTGGCCCGGAAACCCACATTTCCACGCAACCCTTGAGGCCACACCAGCAGGCGGGCCCGGGATGCTCATCTGCCTCCGCCCAGGGTAGCGGCGTATGTCCCCATTCGCCGCCGATGCGGCGTGCACCGTTGAAGAGTTTGCCGTCGTGCACAATGCCGCCGCCGCACCCGGTGCCGAGAATGACCCCGAATACGACGCTATGTCCGGCTCCAGCACCATCGACGGCCTCGGAGAGGGCAAAGCAGTTGGCATCGTTGGAAAAGCGCAGTGGCCGTCCGAGGCGGGCCGAGAGATCGCGGTCGAGCGGGCGGCCATTGAGCCAGGTCGAGTTGGCATTCTGAACGAGTCCGGTCGCAGGAGAAATCGAGCCCGGCATTCCAATGCCGACGCTGGCAGAGGGTCCGGCGTCTGCGCCGAGCCTTCTAATGAGACCTTCCAAAGCATCGAGGGTCGCCTCGTAGCTCTCTCGCGGCGCGGCAATCCTCTCGCGCGCACGGACTTCACCCGTGCTGTCCAAAATGATGCCCTCGATTTTGCTGCCTCCGAGATCGATCCCGATGCGCTTCATGGCCATTGATCCCCGGCAGGCGTGCTGCTGATAAGCCGATGAGCCGCACCAATCTGTTCCGCAGGAAGACCGGCATGGGCGGCAAAGACCAGGAGCAGCGATTCGTCCTGGAGAAGGTGGTCGAGGACGGCGCACTTGGTAGCTGCGTCATCGGCATGCTGGCGCAACTCGTCGAGCGCAAGCCCGGTCAAAGACAGAAACCGCCCGAGCCGCTGCGAATCTTCGGCCAGGAAGGCTAACGCCTTGAAAGCGATGGCATCTGCTGCTTCGGGGGTCAGATTGTTGCGCTTCATGCTCGTTCTGGTCTCTGAATTAACACTGCTTAACAGGGTACTTAAACAGTTGATTACAGATTTTGGGGCAAACTCGGCCGACAACGTTTCCGAGAATCGGTGCACAAGGAAACGAGGGGCGGCAGGCTGCGTCAAACGATGAATTATCAAGGGGC
>CAZSNH010000521.1:0-1838 GCA_964607855.1 uncultured Hyphomicrobium sp.
TTATACAGGCGGCCAACGTTGTTCTTCGCGTTCACCGGATCGATGATCTGCACGGGCTCCGTGAACGCCCCGACAGCGCTTGCCGCATAGTAGTCGGTGAAGATGATCTTCTCCCGCATGTTGCTGCGCGCGACGTAGGTGAAGAAGTGCTGGAGCGCCTCGGGATAGTCGGAAAAATCGAGCCCCCGGTCGCACAGGTGCGAGAGGATCATCTCGATCATGAACGACTTGAAGCGGAAGTCTTCCTTCCCCTGCTTGACGGTCCGCACCCAGAACTTCACCAGACGCACGACCTGCGCAAAGTGCGTTTCCTGCGCGCTCTTGCGCTTGCGGGTGAATTCGAGGTGGAGCGGGATGCTGGTCTTGAGGAACGAGCCGTCGTCCTGGCTGACCAGATTGCCGTACCACTGCGGGTCATCGTCATAGAGAATCGGCACGACATCGACATCGAGCCCCGTGCCGCGGAATGAGACCGTGACGCTGTAGGTCTGCGGCTTGACCTGATCCGGGCTGAAATTGGGGTACGCCTTGCGCAGGCGCTCGGCGAGGTATTGCAGCAGAGCCGCCACATCCTTCGGCGCGTCCGCGCCGCTGATGTAGCAGGCGATGTCGATGTCGTTGATGGACCGCAGTGCGGTGCCCTTGGCGAGGCTGCCGGAGAGCAGCATCTTCTTCAGTGTGAAGTCCGGGTGCTCGTCGAGATAGCCGTCGAGCTTCTCCCGCAGGCGGCGGGCCTGCGCGCGGTACTCGTCCGCCTTGTCCTTGGGCAGGTTCACCCGGTCCTGGGCAAAACGGGCGATATCTCCGTGGCTTACGTGGTCTCTCGACATGGTTCGAACTTTCTTGCTATTGGCGACATCGCCATGCAATATATGTCTAGAATGTGCATTGCCCCGCAAAAGGAGTCAAGTCCCTAATGTCGAGTTCGCCATGACCGAAAATGAGGCCCCATCTAAAGCTTTCCCCCAGCGGCTCAGGGCGGCACGCGATCTGCGCAAGCTTAGCCAGGGCGATCTCGCCGGCCGCGCCGGGTTGCCGCCAAGTTCCATTGCTCATTTTGAGTCCGGTTCCCGCAAGCCGTCCTTCGACACGCTGCGCAAGCTCGCCAACGCCCTTGAGGTCACAACCGACTACTTGCTGGGACGGGCCGACGATCCGGCTCTCGCGGAAGCGGGCGATCCGCTCTACCGCGACGTCGGCAAACTGACGGCCGGCGACCGTGAACTGGCGAAGGATTTCCTCAAGATGCTGACCGAGCGCAGCCAGGCCAAGCGAAAGGGTGAAGATCCGTGAATCTTGCCTTCCGTCTGAAAATGGCCAAGCAGAAAGCCGAAGCACTTGTTCGCGGGCTTAAGATCGATTCGCTGGCCGTTGACCCGTTCGCCATCGCTACGCGTCATGACATTGTCGTTCAGGCGAAGCCCGACGCTGCCGCCGGCGTTTCCGGCATGCTGCTCCGGCACGGCGATACGTTCGGGATTCTCTATGCCACGCACGTCAAGAGCGAGGGGTTTCAAAGATTCAGCGTTGCCCACGAGCTGGCCCACTATTTTCTCGACGGCCATATTGACCACGTTCTGCCAAAGGACGGCGTTCACGCCTCCCACGCAGGTTTCGTCTCCGCCGATCCGTACGAACTTGAGGCCGACAATTTTGCCGCCGGGCTGCTGATGCCTTCGGGCCTGTTTCGCCGTGCGCTTGGCAGGCACGAGCCGGGCCTCGCCGCGATCGAGTCCGTCGCCGGACTTTGCCGCACGTCGCTCACCGCCACCGCGATCCGCTATGCCGAACTGAGCGAAGACGCCGTCGCTGTGGTCATCAGTACCGGCCCCATCATC
>CAZSNH010000522.1:0-1828 GCA_964607855.1 uncultured Hyphomicrobium sp.
CCGCACCGCTCCCGAGTTAAACTCGTCGGCCCTCATCGACAGCTACGGGTCGATGAAGCTCGAGGGCCGCTTCCGCGGTCCGTCCGAGGATATAGAGTTTGCAATGACGTTTGTTGAACACGAAGGGCGGTGGCGCTTGAGAACCTTGGACGTTTCGACGAAGGTGTCGCAGCGGTCCGCTTACATAAAATCGGTGCCGGCGCCGAACCCGCCCCCTGCAAGTCCGGCAGTTCCGAGCCTCACCAAGCAAGGCAATGTCGTCGTGCGCAGCATTCCGATGACCGTTCCCTCGAAAGCGGCGGCCCGCGAGAGCAGTCACATTGAAAAAGGCGCACTCCGGCAACTTGTCGCCGGACCACACACGTCGTATCCGGACCCGGGCGGGCAACCGAGCCCCGACGAGACTCTTACTGAGAGCCGTTCGACATGGGGCATCAAACTCGGGCCTTCGGTCAATGCGCTGAGCAACAGATAGACCCGCGTTTATGAGCCTGCGCGCGCCAGTTGTTCGAGAACGTAAAGTAGCGCGGCCGTGGTGGCCACCGCAAGGGCGAGGGCTAGACCAGGCCCCGTCAGGGCCAGCACCGCGAGGATCACGAGAAGGCCATTGCAAACCACGATGTAGCGGACGACGCGGGCGTGCGAGCCGGCCTTCATTGCCGCTCGCTGGTAATAATGCGAACGGTGCGCCTCCCATGGCTTGTCGCCTGCTAGAACGCGCTTCAGAAGCGTGATGGTCGCGTCGGCCGCGAAGTAAAGGGGGAGAATGAGTGCCGCCACAAGAGAATACCGAATTGCGAGATCGAGCATCATGACGGCCATCAGAAACCCGAGGGGTACGCTGCCAACATCACCCATGAAGATGCGGGCCGGCGACCAGTTCCAAACCAGAAATCCGATCGCGGCCCCGAAAATCGCCAAGGCGAGGCCATAAAGGGGCTCGGTGCCGGTCCCTGCCACATAAACAATGGCCGCGTAGCCCGCCGAGATCGCTGCCGTCTCGGATCCGGCGATGCCATCGATGCCGTCCATGAAATTGTAGAGATTGATGAACCACGCGACGGCAATTGCGGCGACCAGCCGGTCGAGTGCAAAAGGTAGCACGCCTTGGAACACATAGGCGTCGCTTGGCAGCGATAGCACGGCCGCCCCCGAGGCGACGAGATGGACGGCAAGCCGGACGGAGGCGTCCAAGGCCTTGCGATCGTCGGCCCACGAGACAACCACAAGAAGCGCAAGCGCCATACCCAGAGCGTATGGAATGCGACCCAAAGGCCAGAGGAGAAACGCAATCGACAGTGCGGCCGCCAAGAGCGGCAGGCCACCGCCGACAGGCACGCGGCCCTTGTGCATGCTGCGGTGATTTTCTTCGGCCACGATCTCCTGGTTTTCGCTCCAGCGAATGAAGACATAAGTCAGAAGCGCGCTGAGGAGACAGGCGGCGAGGACTGTGAGGAGCGAAAGCAAGGGTGACGGTCCGAGTTGTTAACGGGCTGGGGCCGACGGGTGGCAGGCACCGATAGCAGAACCGCACCCCCGACGCCAACGGCAGCGGGACAAACGCCGATCTGTCGGCAGAAGTGTATCAGAGCTGCGACACTCCGCGCCCGCACTAGAGACTCGGGACGCGTCACCATTGGGGTGGTGCGGCAGAGTCGCCGCCCAAGGTTTTGACGGACGCCTGCGAATGCGTCATGAAGCTTTCATGGAGCCTTGAGCGGCATGACGGCAAGTAAACACAAGACCTCGAAACTCGACATCGGCGGCACCGCGCAAACGATCCTGCCGATTGAACTCGGCGGGTCCGAGGTATCGTTCGAAGCGCGTG
>CAZSNH010000523.1:0-1826 GCA_964607855.1 uncultured Hyphomicrobium sp.
CGCCGAACGTCTCGGCATCAATCAGCAACGCCTCATTGAGCGATACCCCGCCTTGGTCTCGCGGGGCACTCGACAGCCGGCCACGCGAAAGCCGGATCCCCCGCCGGGTCAGTCCCGTAAGGGACCGCGGGAAGAGCGCGACCTCGTGTACCTGCTGCTGCACGGGAGCCTGACTGCTGCCGACGTGCGACGGCTCAGATTGGAGACCTTCTCTGACCCGGCCTGCCGGACGATCGTCGAGACGGCATTGGCGCATCTCGGCCAAGACGGCCGGGTCGTGTTAAGACGCCTGCTGGACACGATCGTCCACGACCCGGACTGCGGCCCCCTCGTGACGGAACTCTCGATGCGGGAAGAACACTTTGACGATGTGCGCGCCCACATTCAAGGCTGTCTCGATACGCTTGACCGGAAACGAGCCGAAAGCGTGTTCCGGGACCTGATTGTGCAACTCAAAGCCGCCGAGCGTGAAGGACGTGCCGACGATGTACGGAAACTCAACGCGCAGGTAAACGAATTGCGTTCGCAAAAAGCCGGCGGGCCCGCTGCCGGCTTGTTATCTCTGGTCAAGGAGTAAGTATGGCGAAACAAGAATTGCTCGTGGAAGTCAAGAAGCTCATCTCGATCGGAAAGGAGAAGGGATTCCTGACCTACGACGAGTTGAACAGCACTCTGCCCGCCGAAGTGGTTTCTTCCGAACAGTTCGGCAGCATCATGAGCATGTTCGGCGAGATGGATATCGAGATTGTCGATGCTCCTGACGGTGGCGAGCGACAGGTGAAGAATCGCGACCGTGACGAGGTCGGGGACGAGGGCGAGGAAGCGGACGCCGGAGACGAGAATGAAAAGGAGATTGATCTCACGCCCGGAGCGCTGAGCCGGACGGACGATCCGGTGCGGCTGTACCTGAAGGAGATGGGCAGCGTGGCGCTCCTCAGCCGCGAAGGCGAAATTGAAATCGCCAAACGCATCGAGGAAGGCAAGCGGGAAGTGGCCTTCGTCATCTATGGCATGCCGATGACGATTGAATTTCTCCTCTCCCTGCGCGAACAGCTGAAGCACGGCAAGATCGATGTGCGGGAGATCGTGCCGATCGTCGAGACCGAGGAAGACTTTGAAGAGGAGGAGGTCGAGAAGGATTACGAGGAGCTCCGGCTTAAGACCCTCGAAGGACTGAATGCAGTTCGAAAAGTCTCGACCTCCTTGAAAGGGCTCTACGAAAAGGCGCGCCAGGCCGCGAAAGATCCTGCGAGGCTGAAAAAAATCAAAAAACAGATCGATGTGATCCGGGAACAGATTGTGGACAAGATGGAAGCCGTTAACCTCCACGGCGTGCTGAAGGATCGTATGGTTCAGCGCGTGCGCGATCTGGCCATCCAGATTCGTACGGCTGAGCGCGACATCGTCAGCTGCCAGCGCCGGTTGGGCGTCGGCGGCGAAGCAGGCGCCGAGCTCCTGCGCAAACTGTGTCGGGACAAGAAATCATTTCTTGCCGTTAAGCGGAAAACCGGGGTTTCGGAAGAGGTCCTGCAGGACGTGAAGAAGGCCTACCAGGCCGCCAAGGCCAAGATTCGCCAACTGGAGGCGGAGGAAGCATTGGTGTCGAGCGATGAAATCAAGGATGCTGTCAAGCATCTTGATATCGCTGAAGAGAAGGTGAAGCGTGGAAAGGCCGAACTGGTGGAAGCCAATCTGCGCCTTGTCGTGAGCATCGCCAAGAAATACACCAATCGCGGACTTCAGTTCCTGGACCTGATCCAGGAAGGCAACATCGGCCTGATGAAAGCGGTGGACAAATTCGAATACAAGCGCGGCTACAAATTCAG
>CAZSNH010000524.1:0-1824 GCA_964607855.1 uncultured Hyphomicrobium sp.
TCGCTTCGGCTGTGCGCTAGTTGCTTCAACATGCCGTTAAACTTGTCCATGATCGCGTTCACAATATTTCGCTGCTCGGTAGTGTCAAAGTATCCTCTTGCTTCAAGTGACGGCCTCAACCAAGGACCTATACATTTCCCGAAGGGCTTACAGAATGCGGCAGTGCCTGACGGAATCGCATAACCGTAACCTGCCATTAATGTTTTGATCCCGAGTGTCGAAACACCCTCCAGCATCCGCACAATCAGATTCTGCAGGTATCGTACAAATTCTTCTAATTCATCGTCTTTGATCGGCTGACGTCCTTCTTCTCTGTCATTCAATAACAAATACAATTGACTGTTGGTTCTTGGGTCCCCATCTACCAAATCATTACCTCCGCCGGAAAAGAGAAATGCCCTAGCGTGGTGTTCTCGACATAGCGCAACGACTTTCCCAACGTTTTGTTCACGGCACATATTTGCGAGTGTGTCCCCTCTCAAGCTGTCACGGGCGACCGCATACTTGTGCTTGCTTAACAACACATCAAGAATGTCACTGTTGTCGGGATCGTGTAGAGGAAAGGGAAAATCAAACCATGAGTCGCCCTCCCCCAAAATGGGTGGAGAGCCTCGATCTTTTGCAGCGTCTAGCAGTTTTTGCCGCCACGCACTTTTCCTCTCCGCATTGGGATATTTCTTCTCGAGTTGGTATTCGGTGAGCTTGTAATCCTCAGCAGGAAATGCTCCCTGGGTCATTGCCAAATCCTCCGCAAGGTTATCTTACGTACGCCCTTCTGGCTTGCGCGGCCCGATATTGCACGGTAATCTGCGGAAACTCAGAATGTCCCTTTTTCTTCCACTAACGACCAAGCTCAGCATCGGCGGGGCACCGGTGAGCTTGAAGTCCCGAAAACGAATCATGCCCCGCCGTCTGCTGCAGCGCATGGTTCGGCGCCATCGCGTTCATGGTGCTTGATTGCTGAGCGCAGGAAGATTGTGCGCGACTCGCTTCACCGCGCGCTTGCCTTCCTCGATCGCTTCCTTTCCCCGGTGAAAGTCGAGCAGGCCAAAATGAGCCAGCTGCGGCGCCACGACTAGGTCGGGGGGCTCGCCCGCCATGCGACTGCGGCTGATCCGCACTTGCATAATGTTGATGCTGGTGGTCAGCACGTCGAGCATGGAGGGCATCTTGGGCTCGTCGGGCGAATGCGCGGGGATGGGTGCTCCCAAGTTGCCTTGCAGCTTGCGTATCCATTCGCCGACTTCACCGGCCGGCGCTTCGACTGGAGGATGGGCACGCAGGTGAGGCCCCAAGATGTCAGAGCCGAGGTCGACTGCGATCACAACGTCGGCACCCATCGCGCGCGCTAGCGATACCGGCACGGGGTTAACGAGCCCGCCGTCAACCAATACTGATCCCTCGCGCAGCGCCGGCGCGAATAATCCGGGCACGGCGATAGAGGCCCGCACCGCGTCGAGCGTCGAGCCATGGCGCAGCCAGACCTCCGCGCCGGTGCGCAGAGAAGTTGCCACCGCGGCGAACGGCATGGTCAACTCCTCGAGAGGGCGGTCCACGAAGTTGCGCCGGAAGAAATCCATCAGCCGTTCGCCCTTTAGAAGGCCGCTGCTCAGACTCACGTCCATGAATGCAACCACATCCTTGAACCGAAATCCAAGCACCCATTGCTCGAGGCGTTCCAGGTCGCCTGCTGCGTAGGCGGCGCCGACCAGCGCGCCGATGGATGTTCCGCACACCAAGTCCGGCCGAATGCCCGCCTGCTCGAGCGAGCGGATGACCCCTACATGCGCCCAACCGCGGGCCGCTCCGCTGCCCAGCGCAAGT
>CAZSNH010000525.1:0-1815 GCA_964607855.1 uncultured Hyphomicrobium sp.
CCGGTTCGGGTTACATGGTTTGCCCCTGGTTATGCAATCGGTCGAAGCACTTCCAGAAGCCCCAGCGCGGGCGCTTCTCGACCAACGCGTTGAGCGCATCCACCACCGGCGCATCGCGCTTTGCCCAATCGATCCCCTGCCGGTAATACGCCGCCCGAGAGAGCTTCGCGGCTCGACAGGCCCGGGCGACCGACAACCGATGCTCCCTGACCATGATCCCCGCTGCCTCCCGGCGTTCGAACGGCGTTACAGCTTTCGGTTCAGAACACCCTTGATCGCCTCGTTCTCAAGCGCCAGGTCCGCGTACATCTTCTTCAGCTTCGCGTTCTCGGCTTCCAGCTCCTTCAGCCGTTTCAGATCGCTGACGCTCAGGCCCCCGTATCTTGCCTTCCAGTTGTAGAACGTCTGATCCGAAATCCCGAGCTTCCTGCACAGCTCCTTCACCGGCACACCGGCCTCAGCCTGCTTCAGCACTCCGACAATCTGCGCTTCCGTAAACCGCGACTTCTTCATTCGAGCCTCCCTCACGTATCATCGTGCCAGAAAGCTCTACTTCCAGACCGTCTACATTTCGGGGGAGCTTACGGAACGAGCCCAAGACCGGCGTTTCCCTGACTTCTCATCGTGTTATCTCCTTCTTGCCGCAGTCACCATTCTTGCTCGAATCGCACTTTGACCGCTGTCGTGTCCGCACTGCGGACAAGCGCTATCAAATGCTCGCGATCTCATTCTCTTGACCTCCTTTGCCTCATCGCGTTCCTGGTTCCAATGCACTTTCGCGTTTTCACGACATGCCATCCCGCGTTTTTCTCGCCGCCTTGCGCCTCGGCCACCCCCGCCCGCGCGCCTGAGCCATCGCGCCGCCTGCGCCGCAGTGCCCGCTTTAATTCTTCACAACCGGCATTGATAGCCTCGCAACAGTCCGTCCCAGCCTTCGAACCTGCTGCGGCCCTCGCCCCTGACCGCCCGCTCCCAGGCTTCTGCGGGCGTGAGGTATAGCCTGCCGTCCTCGGCGCGCAGCGCCGAATGCGGGCGCACTCGGTTGTACAAGTACTGGAAGAGGCGCAGATCGCGTTGCAGCGCGGCCCCAGCGCTCGTCGTGGTGCCAGAGTCTGGGCACCGGCCGGGTGCGCGGGCGCGCACCTGCAGGAAGCCGCCGGGCGAGGAGCAGCTTTGCGACGTAGGTCTTGCTCACGGTGACGCCCAAGGTCCGGCCAAAGCGCCGGTTGAAGGTCATCAACGCGAGCCGCAGGCGGCGCCATGCGCTGGAGATGAGCCAGAGAAGCGCGATCACTGGTTCGTCCTCTTCATTTCCATCTCAGCGTCTCCCTTCGACCGCGGAAACAAGCCTGTGCACCGAGTCGACCGCCAGCTCACCGGGCACCTGATGCGCAACAAAAAGTATCGTCGCCACGCCCTTCAGCTTGTTGACCGTCTGCGCAAACCGCTCCGCCGTCGGCTGGTCGAGCGCACTCGTCGCCTCATCGAAGATGAGGATCTTCGGTCGCTTGAGGACGGCTCGCGCGATGGCGAGGCGCTGCTTCTGGCCGCCGGAGAGCCCGACGCCGTGCTCGCCGATCTCGGTGTTGTAGCCCTTGGGGAGCTTCTCGATCACGTCGTGGATCTCGGCGATCTTCGCGGCTTGCACGACGTCGTCGAAGCTCGCGTTGGGATTGGCAGCGATCAGGTTCTCGTAGAGGGTGCCGCTGAAAAGAACCGTTTCCTGGGGCACGATGCCGAAGCGACTGCGAAGCTCGTTGGCCGAAAGATGGCGGAGGTCGCGGCCGTCGATCTCGATCGCGCCCTCCTCGGGCT
>CAZSNH010000526.1:0-1808 GCA_964607855.1 uncultured Hyphomicrobium sp.
GTAACGGCAGTACCATTCGTGACTGTACCCAATTATCCCGACACCTCTTACTGACGCCTAATCAACTTCTCCCTGGGTCTCCCTTAAGGAAACGTAACTCTTCAGCCGTTTGCAGGAACTTTGTCGGGTAGCGGCGGCACTTGGCCGGTTTGGAGGTAGGTTCGCAACGCGGCGGTGATGGTCTTCGTGGGATCGCGTCCGCGCAGGCGAAGAGTTCGATAGACGCTCATGAGGATGGCCTGGGTGGCGGCGCCTTGCTCGGAGCGATTCGACTGACTGTTCTTTCGCAGGATCACGGCCGGTCGGATGGCGCGCTCGGCCAAGTTGTTATCGAAGGGCACATCGGGTTTGTCCAGGAAGGTGAAGAGGAAATCCCAGTGTTTGCGAAGGCGCTTGGCGATGCGCAGCGTGTCGGCATCTCGGTAGATCGGCGTGTCGTCTTCGCGCTGCCACTGGGCCAGCTCGGTCAAGCGTCGATCGATAAGGTGAATTCGGCTGCGATAACGGTCCGGCGAGCAGTTCGGCCGCTTGCGCAGTCGGATGCCGTCGCGGATCAAGCGGCGCAACCTCTTGGCGAACGCCTGCCACTCGGTCGAGCGGTTGTGCTCGTCGACCTTCTCCAGTTCGCGCAGGAGGTGGACGAGGCAATACTGCCGGTCGTCGACTTCGATCGCATCATACGGCGCCCAGAAGTCGTGGATCAGCGTCCCCGCGAAAGCCTCGGTGAAAAACTTCTGCAGCGCCGGCGACCCCCGGCAGCGATCAATCATGTAATAACAGACATGATGATTCGCAAAACACCACAACCAGTGGGTTTGCCCCAACACTCGCCATCCCGTCTCGTCGGCGTGCAAAACCGCGGATTTCCGAGCCTGTTCGGCGATCTGCTCGTACCAGTCGGCCAACACCGCGCCCAGTCGCTGCCAGGCATCGACCAGTCCGCCGGGAGTGATCTTGGTTTGCAGGTGATGGGAGAGAATGTCGATCACTTGGGCGATGGTGATGCCCAGTCCGTAATGAAACCAACTGGTCAGGGCCACCACGGAGTGTCCCAGGGTGGCTCCGGGCATGGCGTCGGGCACCACGGGCTCGACGTCTTTCTTGCAGTGGGGACAGTAATCCCGATGGATCGTATGCTCCGTCACCACCGGGGTGATTTCTTGGGGAATGTCTTCGATGATCCGCGTCCGCGTGCGTCTACAGCGTTGGACCGGTCCCGCGCAATGGGGACAGCGCCTGAGCCGATGCTCCTCGTGCCGATCGATCTTCGTCGGACGCGGACGTCTCGTGCCGGGATGTCCGTTCTTGGCCCCCGGATGTTTGCGTCGCTTGGGCGCCGCGGGCTTTTCGTACACGGGGATCATGCCCGACGGTGTGCTGGGCGTGGTCGAGGCATCGAGGCGACTCGATTCCCACTTCGCCAAACGCGCGTTCTGTTCCGCGATGCGTTTGACCAAGGCCAACAGCATGAGGGTGACGGCTTCGGGACCGCGCAGCGCCAGTTGCTTGGCTTGGGCGTCTTTCAACTCACCGCGCAGCGCCGCCTCGATGAGCGGATCCGTTCCCAGAGCCGGCGACCTCCATGCCATGCCCCTGAAATACCGCGCCCCGCGCCATCGCGCAAATTACCTATTTTAACATCCCCGCCCAGCGTTGAACGCAGGCGGCTGAAGGGTTACGATCGGCCACTCAAAGAGTCGTCGTCACGACGGCCACGAGATTTTGAATGACTTGGAGCCGGACGAGACGCTCATAGAAAATCACGACCACCAGGAAGCCGAGTGAAAGCCAAGGGCCAAGAGGCAACG
>CAZSNH010000527.1:0-1801 GCA_964607855.1 uncultured Hyphomicrobium sp.
CCGCGGTCTTTGAGTAGTTTGACAATGACATCGCGAGTAATGCTGGGGGGCATGGCGAGGAGGGCCAACGGCGCCGGGTTCGGAGGTGATATCTGAGCCGGCGGGTCGACGACTTCACACTCGATTGTGAAGTGGAAATTCGAGCCTTCGCCGATCGCGCTCGTGACGCCGAGATTACCGCCCATGGCTGAGACGAGCTCTCTTGAGATCGAAAGTCCAATTCCGGTGCCGCCATATTTGCGCGTCGTGGATTGATCGGCCTGCGAGAAGCGCTCGAAGATCACCTGCAGCTTATCTTCCGGTATCCCAATGCCGGTATCCTTGACGCTGAAGTGGAGACGGCACGTCTTGGCATCGCCAAGACACTCGTCAGCAAGTCCGATCTCGAGCATCACGCTGCCCTGTTCGGTGAATTTCAGCGCATTATTCACGAGATTGGCGAGGATCTGATTGAGTCGCACGGGATCTGCGTAGACCCTCTGCGGTACGTGGGGTGATACGTAACAGGCAAGGTCGATGTTATTGCTTTCGGCCTTGGCCGAGAAAAGGTTCATGACATGATCGGCAACACCTGTGAGTTCGACCGGCACCATTTCGAGTTCCAGCCTGCCAGCCTCGATTTTCGATAGATCCAGAATGTCGTTGATGATCGCGAGCAGTGTCTTTCCCGAACTTACGATGACTTCGGCATGGCGCTGAAGTTTGCTCGGCAGGTCGCCGACGGAAAGGAGCTCGGCCATCACCAGCATGCCGTTGAGTGGCGTCCGGATCTCGTGGCTCATCGTTGCCAGGAATTCGGACTTTGCGGCGTTTGCTCTCTGGGCCTCGATTGTGGCTTGACGCAAGTCTGCCGTTCGCGCCTCGACTTCCGCTTCCAGGCGGTCTCTGTGCTGGGCAAGGTGCATGTCGCGATCGCGGATTTGGAGGAGCATGTCGTTGAATGTTTCGACCATGCGCCCCGTTTCGTCCTCGCTGGTTTTCTCCACTGGGCGGGAGAAATCATGTGTCGTGCGAACGTTCTCCATTGCCAGTGTCAAGACCGAAATCGGCTCAGTCACCGCGCGTTGAAGACGGCTCGACAGCAACACGCCGAACATGGCTGCCAAGAGACCCACGAGTGAAGCCTCAACAATACTCTCCCATATGGCGTTCTTTAGCTCCGAGATATCCGCGATAATGCGCAAGGTGCCGATGCGGGTGCCATCGTGCAGAATGGGCTTTTCAAGTACGTAGTATTCAAGCGACAGATCAGACCAGAGGTGAAGCGAGCCGTTGGGGACGACGCGTGAACCTCCATTCTCGACAACGACACTGTTGCCAAGTTCGAAAACGGCGTTCCATCCTCGATCGAACACCTGGGCAAAAGCGATGCCCGGAATCCGGCCGATTGCGGAAAGCGTGCGGCCAATCTCCATCCGGTTATCTGAGGCGAGCGAACGGGAGGTTGCGGCTGCGAGAGCGGTGGCAATTCCCTCCAATTCCGCGCGTTTGGAGGTGAAACGTTTTTCGGCTTCGCGTATCGCGGAGGCGCCCGCACCCAGAATGACCGCGCCAATCACCGCTGTGGCGACGATAGCGGAGATCTTCGCCCGGACAGACGTTCGCAGAATTTTAAACATGAATTCAGTTGCCGGGCGAAATCAACATTGGTGCTTCGGTATCGTCGCACGATTCGGGTAAACGATGGGTTCGCCGAAGGTGCCAGTATTAAGGACATTATTTAGGGCGGGCTTAATTTTTCTCCGCTACGGAATTTTTGTTGAAGGCAGGAAGTCATGCGTAAGTTGGCGTCATCTAGGAG
>CAZSNH010000528.1:0-1796 GCA_964607855.1 uncultured Hyphomicrobium sp.
AGTGGATCGAACGCCGGTCAGTTCGTGCGCTGCACCGTGGTGGTAGAGCCGGTGCGCGACGAACCCAGCATCCCTGACTGGCGAAGGCCCGGCGGCAGCGGCGGCCGACGATAGTGCTGCGGCAGCGGCGGAACCTTGCTGATCAGCTTGCGCCAGGCCTCGCGATCTTCGGGGCTCATCTTCTCCCATTCCCCGTCGTTGACGAGGAAGGCACGCCGCTCCGCCGGCGAGAGCAAGGCGAGCTTGCTGAAGTTTTGCACACAGGTGTTGCGCTGTGCCGGTGAGAGCCGCTTGAACTGGGCGAGTGTCTGCTCCATCAACTGCCGTTCCTCCTCACTCCAGGGCAGCGACAGGAGTCTGTCGCGAGCCTTCTCCTGGTCCGTCAACTCAAAGATGTTGGTGAAATACTGTTGTACCTTGGCGCGGCGCTCGTCCGGCAACATCTGCCAGTGAACCAGTTGCTGCTCAATCCGCACGAACTGGTTGGAAGCCTGGCCCGTGAGCGAGGCCGGGTGGAGTGGACGTTTCACGATGCCGTGTCCGATGATCTCCCCAATCAGGCGCGAGTTGTTGAGCACTTCCTGTTGTTGCTCGCTCGACAGGCTGTCCCAGTACTCCAGCCTGTCCTCAATCGGCGGACGATCCCGGTCGGGAACCAGTTTCAAGCGCTCCATTCGGTTGGACGGAGCCACGCGTAGAAGGGCGGTGAGATGGTAGCGCAGTTCCATGTTGCGCAGCCGCAATTCACGCTCCTCCGCGGACAAGTCTCTTTGATAGTACAGCGCGTAGTCTTCGAGCTTCTTGCGAAGCTCCGGCGAATCTGGCGCCCGGCGCATCAGGAGTTGCTCGCGTTCCTGCGGGTTCGCAGTGATCAACTGGCGGAAGAAATCCACCGGGGAGCCGGCTTGAGCCGGCATGGGCGGCGGAGGCGCTGTTGGCTTGGCCGCTGTCGGCCGATTCTGAGCCTGCCCTCCCGCCTCGATCCAGGGCAACAGCCAGATCAGCAGGGCCCAGGACATCAGCGGGCTGGACGCGCGAGTTGGCGGCATACTCGCAGTCATTTTTGGAGCAAGGCTAGGAGTTCTTCGTCTTCGTCAGGCGCCGACTGTGCCAGACGCTGGATGGCTTCGAAGTCCTGGAGCGTCGCAGGGTCGGAAAGCGTCGCCACATTGGCCAGCACGGTCAATCCCTTGGCCATTTCGCCGCGGACATTGGTCCGATGCTGGTAATATCCGGCTGCCAGCAACCCGACGAGCCCCAGTGCCCACGCCACCCGGGGTGCCGGACGCCAGAACCATTGCTTGACGCGGTCGAGGATCGAGGTGATCCGCACCGCGGCCGCCGACTCACGTTCCAGCGCCTGCATGACGCGGGCGGTGAAATTGGAGGCCATCGGCGCGTCCGGCAACCGTTCCAGCAGCCGGTTCAAAGTGGACTCGGCCTCCCAGTTGTTGTGGCTTTCCGGATGCGCGTGCAACCAGGCTTCCAGACGCGCCTGCTCTTCAGCGCTCAGCGGACGCCGCCAACTGCTTTCAATCAAGGCTCGGTATTCCGACTCGTTCATGTTGTTCTCTCTTTCCAAACCCGGCACGGGAAGAAAGTTCCATTCGTTAGGGAGTCTTTCATTTTTCCTTCCACGCTCCGGTTTTCAGGTAGGGTTTGAGTTTCTGCTTCAGGGTCTCGCGGCCCCGGTGAATCAGCGATTTGGTCGCCGACACCGAGCAATCCAGCACTTTGGCAATGTCCTCGTAGGAGAACTGTCGCCCCGACACATCAGGATGGCCGTGCGCTGTTTC
>CAZSNH010000529.1:0-1792 GCA_964607855.1 uncultured Hyphomicrobium sp.
GTCGAACAGCGAGATCACCTGCCGCATCATCACCTGAGCCGGATCGTCGCCCAGTTCCTGGGTCATCGAGACCAACTTGACACCGTGCTTGGCGAGCTTGCGGACGTAGAACTCAAGGCCGAAGGCGTCCCGGAAGAACCGCGAGTACGAATGCACGATGATGACGTCGAATGGGTTGTCGCCGTCACAGGCGCGCTCGATCATGCGCTGGAATTCGGGGCGCTTGTCGTCGGTCGCCGACGCGCCAGGCTCCACATACTCCGCCGCGATAGTCCATCCGCGGGCCGCAGCCCAGGCCGCCGTCTGGGCACGTTGATCGGGAATCGAGAGGTCGTGCTCGGCCTGACGCCCCGTTGATACGCGAAGATAAAGAGCAGCACGCAGACCGGAAGCGATCTCTCCAACCTTTGGCTTCGTACGAGGCGTCTGATTGGGCATCGCGTCACCCTATGTGTCGTCGGATTGCTGTATTCTGTCAGAGGTATCGCTCAGGCGGAAGCCGTGCTGAAGGACTTGGTCCTTGGCTTCTGCAGTGACCAGATCGTGCCTCGCCGCCAACCGGCCGAAAGCACAAGCCAACTCCCGTATCGCGGCCTTCGTACGAGGGTCGTTCGGATCGTCGATGTCAATCATCCATTTGATCTCGAATTTTGCCGGCAGGTGTCCACTTTTCTTGGCCGTGAACTTCAGCCCTCGGTTGGCGTTCTTGAAGGCCCGCCGCTCACTGCTGCAGAATGGCCGAGCACTTCATCGAGTATTTCACCCATGTACCGCTCGATCGCGTCAAGTTCGACTTGGCCAATCGGCGTGATACTGGGAAAATCATCAGCAATAGTGAGCGGCTGATCAGCAAATCGAGCAAACTCGGGCGACGATATGGAACGATCGTCTGACTTCAGCGCCGCCGCTGAAGCCCGGGTTGGAGCAGTATCGAAAGTCTCGTCCATTTGCCTGTCCGCTTGACCTGCGGACAGGGTGTGGACATCGACGTAGGACCAGAAAGAAAGCAGCCTTAGATCAAGTTGATAGCGAGTATCTGGCCAATCAAAAAGTCCCGGTCATTGGGTCGATAACGAGTTCGGCACCCAGATAACGGCGCGATTGAAGCGCGTGACCCTCAAGCTGCGTGGCGCCAAAACGGTGCAACGCGCTGAACAGGAGTTGCGGCAAGACTGCGTCGCCGGAAGGCTAAGATCAGGCCCCCGCAACCATCTAGACTCGCCGGAGCTCTGGATCCAAGTCTATGAAATTATGCAGGAATTGGTCGTAGCGCGAAGCGAATTGCCTCCGCGCGGACTTCACGGGGCCGCATCCTCGGCCATGGCAGCTTTGGCTTCGGGGATTGCTGAAAACTGAGCCAACCGCTCGAGGTGCCGCTGGTGTTGGCCAGCATCCCGCCGCTGCTGATCGTCTGGCCATTGTGAGGCGCAGATGATCCTTGCAATGGCACTGGTCCTTTCGAACCTGCAGGAGGCGCTGTTTCTCATCGTCACCGAGCAGGTTCGCCTGCACTGCAACCGTTTAACATTTGCGCGACGTCTCGCCATGGATCGGAACATGCCGCGGATGGTCACCACGTGTGTCGATTCGCGATTGGTATCGCGATGTCGTGATTGCTACGATAGGGGTGCCAGATGCGCAATCGGTGCAGTAAAGGACTTTCGATACAACAATGTCCTCAAACATCACTCTCGACCTAGCTCTTCAAGGTGGGGGCGCGCACGGCGCCTTCACCTGGGGCGTGCTCGATCGCCTTCTTGATGAGCGACGCATCCACTGCGCTGCGATCAGC
>CAZSNH010000530.1:0-1792 GCA_964607855.1 uncultured Hyphomicrobium sp.
CCAAGCACAGCAATGAGGCGCTCGCGTTCTATTTGACTCGATATGTCCTTTTCGCTGACGCTGCTCGCGATGCCGCTGCCGGGTGCAGCCCCAAAAGAAATCTCTCGTGGCGAAAGCCAGCGCGTCTCCACCCCAGGAAATCCTCCAAAATAGACGCCCCGATTCTGTGTTGGCGGTAAAGGCGGCCACTGGTTTTGCCGGCCGGTCAGGATGGTCTTGCCGATGGCGCAAATCTCCTGCGGCGCAATCCGGAAGGTTGCGATATCGATATCCGGGTGTGAGGCGATGATGCTGTTTTTCCCGGTGAAGTCGACCGGAAGGTCGAGCCCCAGTTGCACCGCCACAACATCGTGGTCATCGCGGTCGCGAGCCCATCCGTTGATAACATGCGCAGCCGTCACTGCGAATACGCCGGCACCGGCATCAAGGAAAAACGCCGAGCCATTGCGCACGCAGTAACGGCCGTCCGGTTCGCGAATAACCCAATAGAGGGGCGCGGTGAGCGACGTTACAAATTCCAGCTCGGCCCTCCCCAGCCCAGCCGCCATGATCGCGCGCGCTTCTGCTTCTGTGTTTATGGGCGGCAGTCCGGTCATTCGTTCGCGTGCTCTTGCTGGTCTGTCGCCGGCGAAACTTGGGTCTTGGCGATGTTGGCTCGAACGTTCTCGGGATTCAGGCGCGCTGGGAGCACCACCTTGTAGGCGTCCCTTATTACCGCCATCACAATAGCGATGCTCGATCCGAACGCTTCCTTTGATTCTTGGCGTTTGTCAGTCGTGATGCCGAGCAGTTGTGGATGTGGCGCGCCCTCGATAGCGGACCCGTTCATCGGTACGCCAAAGATGGCACCGCCACTGATTCCGTAGGGCTTGGGTGGCGTCACACGCTGTCGTGTCTTAGAATCCATCATACGCTTGCCATCGAATTTAATGTGCACGCGCTCCTGTGTGATCTTGATGACCATTCCCCCAAAGAGGTGAGCCTGGCCCTTCAGTTTGTTCTGTCCATGGATCTTTCGGTTCTTGGTCTCCGGGAACCCGACCATGCCGGCGTATTTGCAGGCTTGTGCCTGGATCTGACTGGCAATGTGGTGTTCGTCGAGTGGCTGGTATTTCTGCAAGAAGTCAGATTGCGACCCCGTCAGCTCTAGAACAGCAATGTCATGCTCGGATGTCGGCGAACTCCAAAAGGTGCCTTCGAGAATTTCCAGCTTTGACGGCCCATCGACATAGAGCGTTGAACTCGCGTTCTCGTCCAGAACGTGTTGCGCTGTGCAGAGAAACGATTTGCCAGCGACGCGGAGAAGCACGGCGCTCCCAACAAGAACTGCATGGTTCTTTTCGTTGACGCCCAGGATGGGCGTTACGCAGCCTTTTAGGCCGTCAATTGCGGTAGTGAATTCTTCCAGGATGATTTGGCCGGCGGATTGTATCTGCATGACGTTAGCGCCGGAATCGCGGCGTCCAGCGATCGGCGAGATCGCCGTCATCCTCGTCGTCGTCGCTTTCGTCCTTGTAGGTTTCATCGACCAGCGATGGGCAGGTAAGGACCGTGAGGGTCTTACCGTAACCGCCAAGGCCAATGGCCTCTTCTATCGCAGGAACGGATTGCTTGCCGCTTAGCCAATCCATGATGTCGATTTCGGCTTCGGCGCGCTCGGCATTGGCGACGCGGTCGGGAGCGGCATTCAGCTTCGCGGTCGCCGTGCCCCGCGGCACGGGCACTCCCTTTCGCAGCCACGCGAGCTGCGGCAGCGATTTCATGGTCTCCGAGAGGCAGCAATAGTCGATGA
>CAZSNH010000531.1:0-1781 GCA_964607855.1 uncultured Hyphomicrobium sp.
GGTGTTGAGTCGACGCGAAACGCCAAGGTTGGTGAGATCTACCGTTCGGTCGATCAATATGTTCACAAGAGCTTCGCCGATCTCTTCGAGCGCCTGAAAAGAGAAGGCCGCATCGATCCCAGCCTCGACATGCGCAGCCTTGTCCAGGTTTTCATTATCATCGGCGATGGCATGTTCTGGCGGCGCGCGATCGACCCCGACTTCGATGCGAAAGCCATCTTGCCCGCAGTTCTCGAAACCATTGGCAAGATGATCAATCCTGTGAATCGGCCGCAAGAGGGTGCACTTGGTTCGCGTAAGACGGAGAACGCCGTATGAGGTTCACCAAGAAACTCGCAGCGTGGGCCGTCTTGGCGGCATTGACTGTGGCGGCATATCTCGCTGGCGGCTATGAGATCCTTCACCAGCAGCTCACAGCCCGCCTCGAAGCCGGCAAGGCAAGACAGACGATCTCAGTGACCGAGCCCCTCTCGCCCGCCGTGTCGGCGATCGTGGCAACCCGACGGGATTTTCAGGAGACCGTCCTCGTCACCGGATCGCTTGTCGCGCGCGAAGAAATTCTCGTTGCCCCCGAGGTCGAAGGCCTCCGCGTGCTCGAGCTCAAGGCTGAGGTGGGTGACACCGTCAAGAAAGGCGATGTGCTGGCGATCCTGGTTTCAGATACGCTGGACGCTCAGATCGCAGAGAATGACGCGGCGCATGCGCGCGCGAAAGCGGCTATTGCACAGGCCAATTCCCAAATCACGGAAGCAGAAGCGCGCCTCGCGGAAGCCAACAGTGCTCTCGATAGGGCTACACCCCTCAGGAAGTCCGGTTGGATCGCCGACGCGACGTTTGAACAGCGTGACGCAGCAGCCAAAACCGCCAATGCGCAGACCGCCGCTGCGCGCGATGCCATTCACGTTGCCGAAGCTGAGCTGGCCCAGGTCCAGGCCCGGCGCCGGGAACTCGAATGGCGGCGAGGAAATACCGAGGTGAAATCGCCAGCCGACGGTATCGTGTCGCGCCGGACGGCGCGCATTGGTGCCATGGCCATCGCTGCCGGGCTGCCTCTGTACCACCTCATTCAAAACGGCGAGATCGAGCTGGACGCCGAGATTCCCGAAGATCGTCTTGCCAAGATCGCGGTTGGGCAGAAAGCACATATCGATGTCGTTGGCGCCGGCACGGTGGAAGGCACCGTCCGCCTCATCAATCCCGAGGTCGATAAGTCGACACGCCTCGGCCGTGCCCGGATCCTGCTCGAGAGCAATCCCGCGCTTAAGATCGGCTCGTTCGGCCGCGGAAATGTCGATACAGCCCGCTCGAACAACATCGCTGTGCCTCTGTCGGCCATTCTCTACGGCAACGAAACCGCAAGCGTTCAGGTGATCTCCGATGGTAAGGTCCAAACACGGTCTATCAAGACTAGTCTCTTGGTTGCCGGTTACGCGGAAGTTATTTCTGGATTGAACGAAGGCGACATCGTGGTTGCCAAGGCCGGCACGTTCCTGCGCGACGGCGACGCTGTACGTGCCATACTCCCCGATGCCAAAGTGAGCGAGGCCGGAAAATGAACTGGAACATTTCCGCCTGGTCGATCCGCCACCCCGTGCCGGCGCTCGTGCTCTTCATGGTGCTCCTGACCGTCGGCGTCCTGAGCTTTCGCGATCTGCCGATCACGCGCTTTCCCAATATCGACGTTCCCGTCATTCAGACCCGCGTCTATCAGTCAGGGTCCGCGCCAGCTGAACTCGAGACGCAGGTGACGAAGAAGGTCGAGGATGCGATTGCCGGCATAA
>CAZSNH010000532.1:0-1779 GCA_964607855.1 uncultured Hyphomicrobium sp.
CAATTTCGCGGCCGGCATGTCGGGTGGTATCGCTTATGTGCTCGACGAGAGAGGCGACTTCGAGTTGCGTCTCAACAAGGAAATGGTGCAGCTTGAGGAGATCAAGGCTGATGCGGGGCTACTTTCGAGGCTCGCCAGATCCAATGGCGAGGTCGCGAACCGTCCGCTTACCGACGTCATGATTGATATGCGCGAGCAGGACGCCGAACGCCTTCATGCTCTGATTGTGCGCCACGCGCACTACACGAACTCGGCGAAGGCGCAGGCTATCCTCAAGGACTTCGCAGCTTACCTGCCGAAGTTCCGCAAAGTGATGCCGGTCGAATACCGCCGCGCCTTGAACGATTTGGCGAAGGCAAAGGAACCATCGGCGAAACCGCAGGTGCAGGCATGAGGTTCGAGCCTGCGCGGAACTGCTCGTAGCGGATACAGGGGATAGGCGAGCAGGCAACGGGCGAGACAGCAAGAGCCCCGGATGATGTGAGACGACGATGGGAAAGCCGACAGGATTTTTGGAGATCGAACGCGCCGATCGGAAGTATGAGCCGGTCGAATCGCGCGTGAAGCATTGGCACGAATTCATGAAGCCTCTTCCCGAGGCCGACGTGAGGAAGCAGGCGAGCCGATGCATGGACTGCGGAATTCCGTATTGTCACGCCGGCTGCCCGGTGAACAACCAGATCCCCGATTGGAACGACCTCGTCTACATGGGCGATTGGAGGACGGCGGCGATCAATCTCCACTCGACCAACAATTTTCCGGAGGTCACGGGCCGTGTGTGTCCAGCGCCCTGCGAGGCCTCCTGCACGCTCAACATTAACGACGTCCCCGTGACCATCAAAACGATCGAATGTGCGATAGCCGATCGCGCCTTCGAGGAGGGTTGGATCTCGCCTCAGCCGCCGGAGCAAAAGACCGGCAAGAAGGTGGCCATCATCGGCTCTGGGCCTGCGGGCCTGGCGGCGGCTCAGCAGCTGGCGCGAGTGGGGCACGAAGTGCACGTCTACGAGAAGAACGCGCGTCCGGGAGGGCTGCTCACCTATGGCATTCCCGACTTCAAAATGGAGAAGGCTATCGTCGCCCGCCGTGTCAAGCAGATGGAAGCCGAAGGCGTGAAATTCCACTGCAACAGCCATGTTGGCAAGACCATTTCCGCAAAGGAGTTGGAAGCCAGGCACGATGCCGTCCTCATCGCCATCGGCTCGGAGCAGCCCTTCGATTTCTTCGCCAAGTCACCGGGGCGTGATCTCGCCGGCATCCATTATGCCATGGACTTTCTTCCCCAGCAGAACCGGCGTGTTTCGGGTGAAGCCCAGCCCAAGGGCACACAGGAGATCTCGGCCAAGGATAAACACGTCATCGTTATCGGCGGCGGCGATACGGGTTCGGACTGCATTGGAACGTCATTCCGTCAGGGCGCCAAGAGTGTCACGCAACTCGAGATCATGCCGAAGCCTCCCGAGAAGGAATTGAAGGCGCTGACCTGGCCGCACTGGCCATTGAAGCTTCGCATCTCCTCGTCGCAGGCCGAGGGTGCCAAGACTGAGTTCTCAATCTCGACGACGGGGTTTTCTGGCGAGGCCGGCAAGGTCAAGAAGCTGCACTACACCCGCGTCGACGACAAGCTGCAGTCGGTCCCGGGTACAGAAGGAACGCTGGACGCCGAACTTGTGCTCTTCGCGATGGGCTTCTTCGGCCCCGTCGAAACAGACGTCGTGAAGGAGCTCTCCCTGACCGTCGTGCCGCGCGGGCGCTTCAAGGGATTGGATGCCAACGATC
>CAZSNH010000533.1:0-1776 GCA_964607855.1 uncultured Hyphomicrobium sp.
TGAAAGGATACGCCTCATGAAGAAGGATACGACAGGCACGATCGTTTGGCCAGCGGGTTCCGCGGACTTGTCGACGGCCTCTCCGCAGGACGTGCTCACCGAGATTCTCCGCGACGGCGCGCAGCGGCTGTTGGCGGCGGCGGTGGAGGCCGAGGTGGCGGGGTACATCGACCAGCACGCCGATCACGTGGACGAGAAGGGGCATCGGCTGGTGGTTCGCAACGGTCATCACCGCGAGCGGACGATTCAGACGGGATTGGGCTCCGTGGCCGTGAAGGCCCCGCGGGTCGAGGATCGTCGGGTGGATGAGCAGGGCCGACGATTCCACTTCACCAGCAGCATCCTCCCGCCCTATTTGCGGCGAACCAAGAGCCTCGAGGAGTTGATCCCCTGGCTTTACCTCAAAGGCATCAGCACCGGCGATTTCAGCGAGGCGTTGGCGGCGCTCTTGGGCAAGGATGCGCCGGGGCTATCGGCCTCGACGGTGGTCCGCCTCAAGGAAGTCTGGCAGCAAGAGTTCGCGGCCTGGAGCAAGCGGAGTTTGACGGACAAACGGTACGTCTACCTTTGGGTGGACGGCATCCACTTCAACGTTCGGCTGGAGGACACGGAGAATCAACGGCAGTGCATTCTCATGGTGATGGGCGCCACCCCCGAGGGCAAGAAGGAATTGGTGTCCGTGCAGGATGGTTACCGCGAAAGCGAACAATCGTGGAAGGAACTGCTGCTCGACCTGAAGGCACGCGGGCTGGAACAGGGTCCGGAGCTGGCGACGGGAGACGGCGCCTTGGGGTTCTGGAAGGCGATCCGTCAGGTCTACGGCGAAACACGCGAGCAACGCTGCTGGGTGCATAAGACGGCCAACGTGCTCAATGATCTACCCAAGGGCAAGCAACCCAAGGCCAAGAGCATGCTGCACGACATCTGGATGGCGGAAACCAAGGCGGAAGCGGCAAAGGCATTCGATCTGTTCGTCGAGACCTTCCAGGTGAAATATGCCAAGGCGACGGAATGCCTGGCGAAGGATCGCGAGGTGCTGCTGACGTTCTACGACTTCCCGGCGGAGCACTGGGTGCACATTCGGACGACGAATCCGATTGAATCGACATTTGCCACGGTGCGGTTGCGGTCGGCGAAAACGAAAGGCTGCGGCTCGCGCATCGCGTGCCTGACCATGGTGTTCAAGCTGACTCAAAGCGCTTCCACGACGTGGCGGGCGCTGAACGGATCGAACTTGCTGCCCGAAGTGATCCAGGGCGTGCGGTTCGTGGACGGACTTAAACAACAGGCCGCCTGAACATGGCCAATCCACAACAATTGACTATATCTCGGCGCGAAATGCCCAACAGGCCTCGTCGGTCTGAGGCGAAGCCTCGTTAGATTCTTGCCTAAACCTTCGCAACGACCCGTTTCGTCAAGGACTGCACGAGCGTGGGCAAGCGAAGATTCCTGAAAACGCATCTAGCACTGCAAGAATGTCGTCAACATCAACAAGCCCATCCGGCGCGCAATCGCCACCCGCCGCAATGACATCCGCGTTGGCCGCGCAAAGCGCAGGATTGGAAAAGTCATCTAGTACGCAAAGAATGTCGTCTACATCTACTACGCAGCTCGGGAAAACGAGATCGCCGAATGACTCGCACGTGAAAGCTCCCATGAAGCCGCCCACAATTTGCGCCCCGCGCCGTTCGGACTGCGACAGTTCGCCGAGCAGACAACCTGCATCCGGCTGGCCGATCGAACCACTGAGTTCATAGCAGAATCCGGGCGCCTGGG
>CAZSNH010000534.1:0-1775 GCA_964607855.1 uncultured Hyphomicrobium sp.
GCGTGACCTCGAGCGGCGCCAACACATTCGTCTCGAATGTTCGGCGAAAAACGTCCGGCGTCGCATCAAATATGCTTGCATTGAAGCCGCCTGGGCCATCAATCAGGATCGCTGCGTTGTTGACCAGGATGTCGAGGCGTCCGAAGCGGCGCCTGATCTCCGCAATCGCGGCATCGATGCTCTTGCGGCTCGTGACGTCGAGAGCGAGCACCGGCACATCGAGCCCGATCCTCTTCGCCGCCGCTTCGCCTTTCGCGCCATCCCGTGATCCCAGAATCGCCGTGATGCCATTGCCCGCGAGCTGACGGACGATTTCCAGTCCGATGCCGCGATTGGCCCCGGTCACCAGTGCGACGCGTTGATTGGGCATGAATTTTCCAGACAGCCTAGAAGTGGGTGCGAACGGTTCCGGCCCGCGCCGGAATCCCGGAAGCATGCCGCACTCTATTCTTGAAGGCTTTTCGGTGCGTGCGTCAACTCGAGCATGCACCGATCGGCGTCCCGGGTCCCCGGTTCGTGGCAAGCCTCCGCCACCCCTCTCGCGGAAACGGTCGCATCAACCGCGCGCACGCCGGCTTGTGTGGGAACGGGCGTTGCTGCGCCAATTATTCGGCCGCAATTCGCCCCAGGGCCTTCTCGCGCAGCACACGCCCCTCGAGATCGGCCTCCTCGAGACGCACCTTGACGAGATCTCCGATGCTGACGATGCCCACCATTTCCTCCTCGCACATGACGACGAGGTGGCGCACACGATCGGACGTCATGCGGGCCATCGCCTCGGTGATTCTGGTCTCAGGCGGACAGGAGGGAACGGGTGACATCATGATGTGGGTAACGCCCATGGCAAGTGCGCCCGCCCCATGCCGCGCCAGGGCGTGGACAGCGTCCCGGTCCGTCAACAGCCCGAGCGGCCTGTTCTCCGGATCGACGATCACGACCGACGAAACATTGCGCTCGTCAAAAAGGCGCACGGCGTCTGCCAGCTTGTGGTTGGTCCAGAGCGTGACGACGCCTTTGGGTTTGCCGGCAAGAACTTCAGAAATACGCATGGAGCCACCTCCCAGGAGCAGGCTTCCGCCCGCGGGCGCCCCCCAGCCGTCATAGCCGAATGTACATTTTGCGCCTGATGGATGGATCAATAAAGGCAAATCGTGATTGTACTTGCTGGCGACACGCCAATTTGATCCAGCGGCCTTGATCCGCCATATTCCCCCCCCATGGCCCGATCCCCGAAATCCTCATCCGATCCCAAACCGCGCCCCTCGCGCGGGAAGTCGGGCAAACCTGCAGCTCCCCCCGTCGAAACGGAAGCCTCCACACCCGGGCTGGCAGAGTCGCTCCAACCCCTCTACGTGCCGGGACCCTCTACACTTCCCGCGCTCCGCCAGCAGGCCATCTATTCCCAGCTCGATCTCGGCGGCAGCCCGTCGGACGCCCTGAACGCGCTGCTCGCCAAGCCGGCCGAACGCTCGGAAAAGGCCAGAGCCCTTCTCGCGCGCCAGCCCATGATCGCCTCGCACCCGCTGGTCTCGGGGGGCATGGCGACGTTCACGCCGCACCGGCCCGAACGCCCGGAAAAGAGCGAGGGCGGGCGGCGGTTCCGGATTGTGTCCGAGTTTGAGCCCAAGGGTGACCAGTCGCAGGCCATCGAGGAACTGGTTCGGGGAATCTCGGCCCTTGAACGCACGCAGGTGCTCCTTGGCGTCACCGGCTCGGGAAAGACCTACACGATGGCCAAGGTGATCGAGGCGACCCAGCGCCCGGCCCTCATCCTC
>CAZSNH010000535.1:0-1766 GCA_964607855.1 uncultured Hyphomicrobium sp.
CCAGGCGTCTACGTGATGTTGGATGGGCCGTTCGCAGTCGATTCCAATTCTACGGTCACGGGAAGCGAGGTCATGATCGCTTTTACGGGCATCGATAGCTCTCTCTATCTCGGATCAGGTGCGATCGTCGAGCTCACCTCTCCCGTCTCCGGTCCGTACATGAACATCCAGTTCTTGCAGGACAGGAATTCCAGCACCGACGAGTGGGTGACAATGCTCGGTGATATCAAGCTCACGTTCGACGGCGTCATGTACTTCCCAACGCAGGACGTGTGGATCGGGGGCGGTTCGACGATCGAAGCCAAGTCTCCAAGCTACATCTTCGTCGTGGAGAAGCTTTGGGTTCAGGACAACGCCGTCATCGACATCTGGCAGGAAAACAGCCGCGGATTGGAAATCGCCGAACAGCCCGCAAGCCTCTCGAGGAACGCTCGACTCTTATACTAAGCTTGATGCTCGAAATAGCCTCCCGCTTGCTCCCAGCGTTCGAGAGCTACGGCGCGCAAGTGATCTTGGTTCGCATAGAGGTACTAGCAAGACGCGCTCGGGAGCCGATCGAAGCGCTGCTGCCAATAAGTGCAATCGGAACGCTTCTCGCTGACCACGGCCGGGCGGCGTTCTCGCGCGAATCGGCAGCGACGGGGGGGCATTTGCGCATGGCACGCTCAAGCTCATCCTTACCCGCGAGCTCGGCCGACGCCGAGCTCACTGCTCGCGCATCGACTTGGCGATGAGATCGCTGATCGGGCCCACAAGGTATTGCAGAATGGTGCGTTCACCGGTGGTGATGAGGACGTCGGCTGGCATGCCTGGCTGCAACCTCTTCTCGACTTCGGCAGGAATAGTCCTCGGGTCAACCTCGACGCGAGCGAGGTAGTAGGGTTCCTTCGTATAGTCATCCTGCATCACGTCGGCACCAACGCGCTCGACACGGCCAAGAATGGTCTTCAGGCCGCGCGATGCGAAGCCAGGAAGACGAACTTCGGCCTTTTGGCCTGTTTCAACATTGTCAATGTCGAGCGGCGAGACTCGCACCGCCATGATAAGCCTGTCGCCTGAGGGCACGAGCTCGGCGAGTGTCTCGCCTGGCCTCACCACGGCACCCGGCGTGTGAACCTTGAGACCCTGAACTACACCGTTCTGCGGCGCACGGATTTCGATGCGGCTCATAATGTCATCCGTGACCCGCAACCTCTCGCGGGCATCTGACAGGCGTGCGCGCACTTCCGTAAGTTGTTGACCAGCCTCTTCGCGAAATTTCTGCTCGGCTTGCGCAATTTGAAGTTTGGTTTCCTGCAACACTTCGCCGAGGCGCGCCGCTTCAGCTTGCGCGCTGCCAAGCTGGCCCTCGAGGCGCGAATACTCCCGCTGAAGCGCCATCAGCTTGCTCTTGGGGTAGAGACCCTTTCTCTGCAGCTCGGAGAGATTTTCAATCTCAGCCGAAAGGTTGGCGAGCTGATCCTTGTAGGCAGTCTCCTGCTGCCTGACGCCGCCAAGTTCCTTTGACGTCTGTTCGAGGCGCGTGCGCAGGATCAGAGTCTGGTTTTGAAGTGTTGTCTTGCGTTCGGCAAACTGGCGCTCCTGATCGGCAATCGCAGCCGCCGTTTCCGGGACGGAGCGGCGTTCTAAGAGCTCGGCCGGGAAGTTGAGGGTCGCAACGCCATCGCGCTCGGCCGTCAAGCGCGATTCCTGGGCCAAGGCGGCGTCAAGCTGTTTCCTAACCATGTCCGAGTTGGCGCGTGCCTGCGTTGGTTTGAGGCGAAACA
>CAZSNH010000536.1:0-1758 GCA_964607855.1 uncultured Hyphomicrobium sp.
ACGTGGTCGTCCGATTCCAGGGCGGTCATAACGCCGGCCATACGCTCGTCATCGGTAACAACACGTACAAGCTATCCCTGCTTCCTTCGGGAGTCGTGCGCCCGGGCAAGCTTGCTGTCATCGGCAACGGCGTCGTCGTCGATCCGTGGGCGTTGTGCTCGGAGATCGAGAGGCTGCGAGGACAAGGCGTTGTGATCAGCCGCGACAACCTGCGGCTCGCCGAGAACGCGACGCTGATTTTGCCGCTCCATCGCGAACTCGATGCGATCCGCGAGGAAGCAGCCGGCACCGGCAAGATCGGGACGACGGGGCGCGGGATTGGTCCGGCATACGAAGACAAGGTGGGGCGGCGGGCCATCCGGGTGCAGGATCTTAAAAACCTTTCGACGTTGGGTCCCAAGGTCGACCGCATTCTCGTTCACCACAATGCACTGCGCGCCGGACTCGGCAAGGAGCTGATCTCGAAAGATAAGCTCATGTCCGAGCTGACCGAGATCGCGCCAAAGCTTCTGCCCTACATGGATGTAACCTGGGACCTCCTCGATCGCGAGCGCAAGGCGGGCAAGCGCATCCTCTTCGAAGGCGCGCAAGGGGCACTCCTCGACATTGATCACGGCACATATCCCTTCGTCACGTCGTCAAACACGGTGGCGGCGCAGGCAGCGACGGGTTCCGGCATAGGCCCGCGGGCATTGAGCTATGTGCTCGGCATTGCCAAGGCCTACACGACGCGCGTCGGCTCGGGGCCATTCCCGACCGAACTCAAGGACGACATCGGAGAGACCATCGGCCAAAGGGGGCATGAGTTCGGCACGGTCACGGGGCGCAAGCGCCGCTGCGGCTGGTTCGATGCCGTGCTCGTGCGCCAGGTGACCAAGGTTGCCGGCATCGATGGCATCGCCATGACGAAGCTCGACGTGCTCGATGGTTTCAAGGAAATCAAGGTTTGCGTCGGCTACATGCTGGACGGCGAGCGGCTCGACCGCTTCCCGGCTGGCCAGAACTCTCAAGCTCGCGTCGAGCCCATTTGGGAAACGTTCGAAGGCTGGACGCAGTCGACGCGGGGGGCTCGCAAGTGGAGTGATCTTCCGGCGCAGGCGGTGAAATACGTGCGCCACGTCGAGGAGCTCATCGAGTGCCCGGTCGCGCTTCTCTCGACAAGCCCAGAACGCGACGACACGATCCTGATGAAGGATCCCTTTGCAGACTGACGGGCTAGTGTGCAAGCCGCTCCTGGTGCCCGTGGATGATGAATGCGAGTGCAAGGGCGAATAGCGCCACGCTGAGCCATATCCAGAATGTCGGCTGCTCGCCGAAAATGACTGCGCCGCTCACAAAGCCGGATACGATCATGATGAAACTGCTGAAGGACGTGAAAACGGCGCCCGCATTCTGCAACAGGTAGTAGTAAAGTCCCATCTCGACGATCGTCGTAAGGACGAGGAGCATGAATACCAGGAGACCCGCAGGACTGGTGCTAAAGAGTGTGCCCTCGAGAACGGGGACGACCCAGAATGGCGAGAGAAAAAGGCTCGCAAAGAGGGCGCCGCTGAAGGCCACCTGAATCGTATCCATTTCGGCCGGCCAGTTGCGTGAGACGTAGACACTGCCCATGGCGTAGCTCAGCGGTATGCCGAACGCAGCAAGGCACCACGGCAGCATCTCCGCGCTCGGCAAGGCATCTTGAGGAATGACGAGCGCCAAAAAGGCGCCAAAGCCGATCACGCAGGCCATAAAGCTCGAGACGCTGAGTTTCTC
>CAZSNH010000537.1:0-1755 GCA_964607855.1 uncultured Hyphomicrobium sp.
CGGCACCGGTTTTAGAGTTTTCTCGTGAAGCACTAACCGCCTTGCGAGGCCTTCGCCTGGATGACGCGTGCGAGCTTGGCTCCCGGCTCTTTGACGGTGCGGGCGATCTTGGTCGCCGGCGCATTCAAGAGGCCGATCAGCTTTGCTCTCAGCTCATCGAGCGAGGGCAATTCGGCGAGTGCTTTGACGCCTGCTGCATCGAGGACGTTCTTGCCCATCGTGCCGCCGAGGATCACGAGCTTCTCGTTTTCCTTGGCGTACTTGACGGCCACACGGGCGGCAGCGATCGGATCCTTCGAGAAGGCCAGAATGGTCGGCCCCTTGAGGAGATTCGAAAAGTCACCTGCTCCGCTGTCCTGCAATGCGAGCTTCACCAGCTTGTTCTTGGCGACCTTCACCTTGCCGCCGGCTTCGCGCATACGTTTGCGGAAGTCTGCGGACTGGGCGGCCACCATGCCGGTGTTGTGGGCAACGACGATCACGCCAGTTTCCTTGAACTGGCTGTTGAGGTCGTTCACGAGCGCTTTCTTTGCGGCTCTGTCCACTGCTCACTCCTGGTTGCGGATACGCTCGGCTCTCGAGACGATCCGCGGGTTGCACCTTGCCGCGCGTAGCGATCGGGAGAGTCCCCATCGCGCCGATCGGCGCTAAGTCCTGTCCAACCGGCAGCAGAGAGGTGCTGGCACGGTGCTGACCCAGAAGGTTCAAACCGGTTCCACGGGCGCTCCTTCTTAGGCGCCAATTGATCCGGTCTTCGTCTCCCGTCTCATGGAGGCCCTCAGCACTCCGAGGCTTAAGCCGGATCACTCCGGCACCTTCAATCTCGGACAGGCCCCGCTTCGCAATTCGAGAACTCCGAAGCGGGTCTTTCCGCGATCTGGTCCCGAAGGTCCGGACCGCGGAAATTCATTGAGCGGCGTGATCGCGGCTTCAGCTTTGCGGCTGAGACGTGATTACGCTGCCCGTATCGATCTTAAAGCCCGGCCCCATGGTCGAGCTGATAGACACCTTCTTGACGTAGGTGCCCTTGGAACCCTGCGGCTTGGCCTTGACCACCGCATCGACGAACGCCTTGATGTTCTCGACGAGGGCTTTTTCGGTGAAACTCGACTTGCCGACACCGGCATGAACGATGCCGGCCTTCTCGACGCGGAATTCGACCGAGCCGCCCTTGGCGCCTTTGACCGCACTGACGACGTCCATGGTGACCGTGCCGACGCGCGGGTTCGGCATCAGGCCGCGCGGGCCAAGCACTTTGCCAAGACGGCCCACGAGACCCATCATGTCCGGGGTCGCAATGCAGCGATCGAAATTGATCGTGCCTTTCGAAACGGTTTCAACCAGATCTTCGGCGCCAACAAGATCGGCTCCTGCCGCCTTGGCTTCTTCGGCCTTGGCACCACGCGCGAAAACAGCAACACGCGCCGTGCGGCCCGAGCCGTTCGGCAGGTTGCACACACCGCGCACCATTTGATCGGCGTGCTTGGGGTCGACGCCGAGATTCATGGCAATCTCGACGGTTTCGTCGAATTTGGCCTTGGCACGTGCCTTCAAGAGCTTCACGGCCTCATCGATCTGATAGGCCTTGTTGCGATCGATGCCTTCTTGAACAGCAAGATTGCGCTTGCCGCCAGCTGCACGTGCGGCCTTAATCTTTTCTGGAGCGATGTTTGCTTTTGCCATGGGCTTACTCCACCACCTTGATGCCCATCGAGCGGGCGGAGCCAGCAATCGTTCTCGTGGCCTGCTCTAGGC
>CAZSNH010000538.1:0-1752 GCA_964607855.1 uncultured Hyphomicrobium sp.
CATAAAAGCCTTCCCTTTATCAGCCACTGCGATAGAGAGGTCGCGACGATTTCACGTGCCTCAAAAGAGGAGAACCGAATGCACGCTCCAACCGCAAAGAGTGCCCTCAAGGCGCTCGGCCTCATGCTTGCCCTTGTAGGCGCATCTCCCCTCCTAATTCCGACCGCAACCACGGCCTTCGCCGCAGGAGAAACCATGACGACTGCTTCCGGACTTCAGATCATCGACACTCAGCCTGGCGCGGGAGCATCCCCCAAGACGGGCCAGATCTGCGTCATGCACTATACGGGCTGGCTTTACGAGAATGGTGCCAAGGGCAAGAAGTTCGATAGCAGCCTCGATCGCGGCGAGCCCTTCGAGTTCGAGATCGGTGTCGGCCAAGTCATCAAGGGCTGGGACGAGGGCGTCGCCTCGATGAAAGTCGGTGGCAAGCGCACGCTCATCATTCCGGCAGGCCTCGGCTACGGCGCCCGCGGCGCCGGTGGTGTCATCCCGCCCAATGCCACACTGTTATTCGACGTGGAACTCCTAGCGATCAAATAGAGCACTTCACCCTTTTTTTTGACTCTGATCAACGTCGGGGGCCCACAATTGGCGCTTCATCGGGCTTCTGCGGGCATCAATCGCCCATGGCGGAGACCACCGTCCGTCCTGCGCGTTACATCGCCAGGGGGGAAGGTAACAAGCAACGGGTGACTCAATGAAAGCGCTGCCAGCCATTGTCGTAATTCTGCTCGGGCTCGCGTCGCTCGGGTGCGGCGTTGCGGGGCTGATGACCAACGAGCCTCCCTTCGGTGCGATCGGCATTCTGGGTGCGATCGGCGGTTATTTGGCCGCTGCGATCATCACACTGCGTATCGTGTCGTCGTCGTAAGGGCTCTCGCTGGGAACCACCCCGCGGCAGTGATATTGGTCGTCCGAGCCCGGGCACCCCACCCCACGAGGTCTCAGTCATGATCTACCAGGGCAGCTGCCATTGCGGCGCCATCCGCTTCGAGGTCGATGCGGAAGAGCATATTGTTGCCCAATCCTGCAACTGCTCGATATGCGCCAAGTCTGGATTCCTCCATCTCATCGTCCCGAAGTCCCGCTTCCGGTTGCTCGCCGGAACGGACAGCATCACGACCTATACGTTCAATACAGGCGTCGCGAAGCACACTTTTTGTAGAGTGTGCGGGGTGAAGCCGTTCTACATTCCGCGATCGAATCCCGACGGCATCGACGTCAACGTGAGATGCATCACGCCAGTACCAAAAGCGCTCACGGTCGAACCGTTCGATGGTGAGAATTGGGAGGCGAATGCCGGCACTCTCGCCCATTTGAGCCGGTTGCCTTAGCCCTGGAGGCGACTGCGGACGAAGCATCGAAAAATGCTCCGTCCGCCAAACCTTGACTTATTCTGCTTCCGCGTGCTGCTCGACGGGCGTGACGTCGGGGCTCTTGCGAACCAGCCGGATCACTCGCTTCTTCTCGGCAGGCGGCGAGTAGGCGGGGCCATCGCCACCGAACAAGAAGCCACCGGTATAGGTCGTGTTCTGCTTCGAGACCTTCGAAGAGCCCGCCTCCGCCTCGATGATTTCACCCGGTTCGCCGGTTCTGAAGCGGTTCCACGTGACGGTCACTTTCATGCCGACAGGAACCCGCGGATAGAGGTCGAGCACGTCCTCGTTGAACATGCGGATGCAGCCCTTCGAGACGGCCTGACCGATGGTCCAAGGTGCGTCGGTCCCATGGATCCGGTAGGTGCTGGCG
>CAZSNH010000539.1:0-1749 GCA_964607855.1 uncultured Hyphomicrobium sp.
TCACCCACGCGGGCGAAGCCTTGCACTTCAGCCAGTCCGCGGTGAGCCGGCAGGAATCCGCGCTCGAGAAAGATCTCAAGGTCGTGCTCTTCCAGCGCCACGCGCGGGGGCTCGTGCTCACTGAGCAGGGCGAGGTGCTCTATCGCACCGTCGCCGAAGTTATGAGCAAGCTGCAGACCGCCGAGACAATGCTTGCCGACACGACAGCAAAACCCGCCGGCGATCTGCGCATAGCCGCACCCATCGGGCTCGGCACTATTTGGCTCGCCCAGCAGCTCAGCGAATTCATGGACCTCTATCCGGATATTCGCATCAATCTCATTCTCGACGACGGCCAGATCGACCTCTCCATGGGCGAGGCTGACGTCGCGCTCTGGACCCGCGAGCCCAATAACTCGGATCTCATCCGTCGGCCGCTATTTTCAGCAATCGTCCGGCCGCTCGCTTCAACACAGTATGTCCGCCGGTTCGGTGCGCCGCAGTCGCTTGCTGACTTGGATGAAAAACATCGCATCATTTCCTACAGCGGGCAGCCATCCGTGCATCTGCCTGCCATCAGCTGGCTCGAAACAGCCGGCCGGGATGGCAAGGAGCCGCGCGTCCCCGCGTTCACGGTCAACAGCGTGGTTGCCATCATGCACGCGATCACAGCTGGCGTCGGCATCGGCATGATCCCCGACTATCTGGTCGAGGACGAAAAGGACTTTGTCCCTGTCCTCACCAAGGCTGAGATTGACCCGCCCGCGCTACCGATTTTCTTCGTCTACCCCGAAAGCCTCAAAACGACGAAGAAGGTGCAAGTGCTGCGCGACTTTCTCGTCCTAAAGGCACGTCAACTTCAGCTCTGATTCTTCAACTTATTGTTTTTACTCTGAAAAAGAATGTCGACTGGCGCGCAAGATAAGCTGGCGGCTGGCTTGACTCAGTCGCTGTTCTGTTATAGTGTTTCACTGAGTTGATGTCCGCTTCCCCTTTTCTGCGATCATTGTTTCGCCGAGGGGCTTGCGATCCAGATCACAACGAACTCAATGAGCCGGGCACCGCGCCCGGCTTTTTTTCTGGCCTGAAGCGCGACTGATCGCTCCCCCACACCGGCCTGATTTGCTCCCCGGCGGCCAAAGCATTATCTAGGCGTCAACCTGTTCTCTGGAGATAAGCGCCGCATGGCCAAGACCCTTTACGACAAGATCTTCGACGACCACGTGGTGGAGCAACAGCCCGACGGCACCTGCCTCCTCTATATCGACCGCCACCTAGTGCACGAGGTCACCTCGCCCCAGGCGTTCGAAGGCTTGCGTATGGCGGGGCGCAAGGTACGTGAACCAAAGAAAACGCTGGCCGTCGTCGACCACAACGTGCCCACCACGGACCGGCGCAAGGGCATCAAGGACCCCGAGAGTCGACTTCAAGTCGAAACGCTTGCCCGCAATGCGGAAGAATTTGGCATCGATTATTTCAACGAACTCGACAAAAGGCAGGGCATCGTTCACGTCGTCGGTCCCGAACAGGGCTTCACGCTGCCGGGCACCACGATCGTTTGCGGCGACAGTCATACCTCGACGCATGGCGCCTTCGGGGCTCTCGCACATGGCATCGGCACCTCGGAAGTCGAACATGTGCTCGCAACCCAGACGCTGATCCAAAAGAAAGCCAAGAACATGCGCGTCACGGTCGACGGCAGATTGCCTTCGCACGTCGTCGCCAAGGACATCATTCTCGCAATCATAGGCGAGATCGGCACCGCGGGCG
>CAZSNH010000540.1:0-1745 GCA_964607855.1 uncultured Hyphomicrobium sp.
AGCCGAGAAAGTACAATGCCTGGAGAATGGCTCCCAGAGCCGTGTTCTCGACATTCCAGATGACGTCGGGCATGGGGATCCAAAGGTGGAATAGCGCGAATAGCAAGAGAGCGCTGATCAATACGTAGGTGCTGCGCTCCATCGCCTCCGGCATGAACTGCGTCAGCCAGCGCTTAAAGGGCGCGCGCGCCATCCCCGAATGCTGGATGGCAAAGAGACCAAGCAGAATGAGATTTATGACAAGAGCGGTTCCGATGGGTGCATTGATGCCAGTGTCAATGCTTTTCGAGACAATGTAGTTTCCGACGAACCCGACGGCATAGAGAATGCTCGCCATGGCGAGCGCGTAGGCGAGAATGCCGTAAAGCAGTATGAGAATTCGTGCCATGACGACCTCCTGTCTGCTGGAGAGGAAATCGGCGCCAAATTATATCAGCGATCCTGGGTTAGAGCGACAACAAATAGTGGCAGCTCCGGGTTTGACCTTGACGGCACGGGCGAGATTTCCGAAGGGTGCATGTCCAAAGCAGCGAGAATAACCAGCCTGCATGAAAACCACGGTTCGCTTTGCGCCCTCACCCACCGGGCGTATCCACATCGGCAACGTCCGCACGGCGGTTCTCAACTATCTCTATGCCCTAAAGACGGGCGGACGGTTCATCCTGCGTCTCGACGATACGGATCGCGAACGCTCCACGGAGGAGTTTGCCGAAGGCATCCGCCAGGATCTCAAGTGGCTCGGCTTCAAGTGGGATCGCGAGGAACGCCAATCGGCACGCACGGCCCGCTACGAGGAAGCCGCACGAAAGCTCCGGGATTCCGGCCGGCTTTACGCATGTTATGAAACCGAAGACGAACTGGACCGCCGGCGCAAGCGCCAGCTCGCCATGGGCCGCCCGCCCATCTATGACCGGGCCGCTCTGAAACTTTCGCAAAGCGAGCGGGCCAAGCTCGAGGCCGAAGGGCGAAAGCCGCATTGGCGTTTCCGTCTCGACAATACCTCGCCCGAGCATGGGCTCACACCCCAGCCGACGATCGTGTCGTGGAACGATCACATCCGCGGCGATCAAACGGTCGATGCGGGCTCGCTATCGGACCCGGTTCTGATCCGGGCCGATGGGACATACCTCTACACGTTCACGAGCGTCGTCGATGACACAGACTTCGGTATCACCGATATCATACGCGGCGAAGATCACGTGACCAACACGGGCGTTCAGATCCAAATTTTCGAAGCCCTCGGCGCTGCCCCGCCCGCTTTCGCCCATCACAGCCTGCTCGTCGGCGCCGACGGTCATGCGCTTTCGAAACGATTGGGGGCACTGTCGGTTGAAAGTTTCCGCGCCGGCGGACTGGAGCCGATGGCGGTTGTATCCCATGCAGCCCTCGTCGGGACGTCGGACGCCATCGAGCCGCACGCGCGCATCGAGGAGCTCGCTGCGATGTTCGATCTATCCAAGATCTCGATGGCACCCGGCCGCTTCGATATCGAGGACTTGAAGTCGCTCAACGCAAAGCTCTTACACAAGCTTCCCTATAGCGATGTCGCCGAGCGGCTCCGTGCGCTCGGCGTCGGTGGGGGCGAGGCGTTCTGGGACGCCGTGCGCGGTAACGTCGGCCTGCTGTCGGAGACTGCCGAGTGGTGGACGATCGCGACGGGCAAGATCACTCCCGTCATCGAGGACAAGGGTTTTTGCGCCCGCGCCGCCGCACTATTGCCCGAAGAACCGTGGGATCAAGGAACC
>CAZSNH010000541.1:0-1739 GCA_964607855.1 uncultured Hyphomicrobium sp.
ACGCTAGGGGCTCGTGAAGGCCTATACGGCCGGCCCCGAGGCCAGCCGTACGACTGCTCTTGCGGGCAAGGCGGACGCAAGTCTTAGACGTTTAACGTTGCTCCAAACGTCATGGTAGATTCTTGAGCCGGTCGCATGGGCCCACTCGGTGAGGCAGGCGGGTGGGCTGATGAGCGCCATTGGGGCCCGGTTTCGGTCAGCAGGCTCGGTTTGCGTTAAGAGACCGACGAGGAGGCTGCCATACTGAGCAAAACGCTTACTGCCCTTGAGGCCGGCGCCGTGGTTGTTGGCGTCATTGTCGGCATCGGTATCTTTAAGGCGCCGTCAGTGGTCGCAGCGAATGTCGCAAGCGAATGGGCCTTTCTCGGCCTGTGGCTGCTGGGAGGCGTTCTGACCCTTATCGGCGCGCTTTGTTATGCCGAGCTCGGGTCGGCATACCCAAGCGTCGGGGGCGAGTACCACTTCCTTCGCGAAGCATATGGACAGGAACTTGGCTTCCTGTTTGCGTGGGGGCGGATGGCCGTGATGCAATCTGGGTCCATCGCCGCCGTGGCCTTCGTATACGGCGACTACATGTCGTTCCTCTTTCCGGCTGGCGCACATGGGTCGGCTCTGCATGCGGCAATTGCGGTCGCTGTCCTTTCCGCGCTTCAACTCGTGGGTACGCTCCAGAGCAGCCGCGCCCAGCTCGCTTTGACTATAGCGACAGTGGCATTGGTGCTCTCCGTTGCCGCCATCGGCAGGTACGTCGCCCCCGAGACTGCGTCACTGCGGCCTTCGGAAACCGGTGGGGCGGCTGGCCTTGCAATGGTATTCATTCTCCTCACCTACGGTGGCTGGAGCGAGGCAGCCTATCTTTCGGGAGAGGTTCGCAATCCAAGGCGGGATATCCCGCGTGCGCTGCTCTTTGGCACCTGTCTGGTTACGGTTCTCTATCTTCTCATAAACTACTCGTACCTCGCGGCACTGGGACTTGAGGGAGTGAGGCAGTCCAAGGTCGTTGCTGCCGACTTAGTTGCGAAAGTCCTTGGAGCAAAGGGCGCAGCCGCGATTGCGGGCATCGTATGCATCACCTCGCTCAGCACGCTCAACGCCACGATTCTCACCGGGGCTCGTTCCATTTACGCGCTCGGCGGAAGCTTCATCCCGTTTGCTTTTCTGGGGACGTCGGACGGAAACGGGCGCTCGCCGCGAAACGCCGTCCTTGTTCAGGCAACGATTGTGATCGGGCTCATTGTGTTCGGGGCACTATCCCGGAATGGCTTCGAGTCGATGGTCGAATACACCGCGCCGGTATTTTGGACGTTCATGCTGTTGGTCGGAGTCTCGCTGTTCGTGTTCCGCTGGCGCCACCCGAAACGCGCGATCCCGTTCCGGGTGCCGCTCTATCCACTGACCCCCCTAATCTTCTGTGCCACGTCAATATATATCCTCTATGCGAGCCTGGCCTACACCGGATTGGGAGCGCTCCTCGGAGTAGCGATATTCGCGGCGGGCGTCCCCATATTCCGTCTCGGCCGCCGCTCGGTCATAAGGAACAGGGAAAGACGCGTTGGGGATGGCAGGCCATGATGCGAGCATTACTCACAATAGTCACTTCTCTCGCACTTACGACGGCGGTCATCGGCGAACGCGACTATGCGGGCGAGCGGCGCCAGATGATCGAAGAGATCAAAGAAATGGCAGCCGACACCGGCGTTGCATCGTTTGATGCGCGCGTTCTTTCAGCTTTGGAAAAG
>CAZSNH010000542.1:0-1739 GCA_964607855.1 uncultured Hyphomicrobium sp.
AGCCTCAATGTTCTTTTCCTTGGAGACTCGCCCGGCATAAAGGAACACCGGCTCGCTCGACCCGAAGAGGCGCACATCTTGCGGACGGAAGAGAGTTGCGTCGACGCCGCGCGTCCAGGCAAGCAGATTTCTGAAGCCGCGCCGCCTCAAGTCGCTCGCGAGGGAAGGCGTCGCCACCATGATCCCGATGCTTGGAGCGTGGAAGCGGCGCAGCACGGCGTAGCTAGCCGAGAGCGGTATTCCTGCGTGCTTATTGGCATATTCGGGGAACTTCGTATGATAGCTCGAGGTGAAATCGAGCCCTGCGCGGTGGCAGTAGGCGCGCGCCATCCATCCCACAGGTCCCTCGGTGGCGATGTGAACGTAATCGACGTTCGCCGTTTCGATGAGGTCCTTCATGCGGCCCCTGTCGGGGACCGCAAGCTGGATTTCTGGATAACCCGGACACGCGTAGGCGCGAAAGTCGGACTGAGTGACAAACCGGATCTCAGCGCCATGGGTCCTTACTTCCTCGGCAAGGCGTGTATATGTGCGCACTACCCCGTTGAGTTGGGGATGCCAGGCATCCGTGGCGATGAGAATTCTCATTTCTAAGCTGCTGCCGGGATTGCACGCGCTTCGACGGACTGCGCAGCACGCTCCTTGATCACCTGGTTCCAATAGAGGATCTGCATCTCACCCGAGATTGTCTCGACAAGCGCCGTACAGCTTTCCACCCAGTCTCCGCAATTGAGATAGTGGATGCCACCCATCAGCCTGTCGGCCGCGTGGTGGATGTGACCGCAGATGACGCCGTCGACATTGCTGCGCCGCGCGACGTCGGCGAGCGAGTCCTCAAACTCGCCGATGAAATTGACGGCCGATTTCACGCGATGCTTCAAGAACGCCGATAGCGACCAGTAACCGAGCCCGAGCCGGCGGCGCGCCCAGTTCAGGGGTGCATTCGTCCACAGCGCGAACTCGTAGGAGCGATCGCCGAGGAAGGCGAGCCATCGAGCATAACGAACGACGACGTCGAACTCATCGCCGTGGGTGACGAGGTACTTTCGTCCCACAGCATTCGTGTGCACGGTATCGCGGACGATCTCGATGCCGCCGAACGACATCCCGCAAAAATCGCGCAAGCCCTCATCGTGATTGCCGGGAATAAAAACGATCCGGGTTCCCTTGCGGGATTTTCTCAAGAGCTTTTGCAGCACATCGTTATGGGCCTGCGGCCAATGCGGACCGCGCCGCACCTTCCAGAAATCGACGATATCGCCAACGAGATACAGGACGTCCGCTTCGACATGTTTGAGGAAGTCCAGCAGAACATGCGCCTGGCATGAGCGAGTGCCAAGATGCACATCCGAGATGAAAACCGCTCTGTAGCGCCTCACCTCGTCTGCGTCGGCCGTCACGTCTTCACTCTCCTGCAAATCAATTGGCAGGAAGAGAACCCGAATCTTGTTTCAGGCATGTGACAGCCGTTCTAAGTGCGGCATTGCGGCCCCAGATGCCCGATACGGCGGCTGAAACAGGGTAAATGCCCCGTTCCGGCTACGGGAATACGGGCGGCGTATAAGTTAGCGTCTTGGCGAGCGCCCAGAGGAGAAAGAGAACGAGAGGCGTGTGGGTAATGAATTGCAGGAACGAGAAGCCCACCACGTCGCGCGCCTTGATCTGCATGATCCCGAGCAAGGGTAGCATATAGAACGGATTGATGAGGTTCGGCAGCGCCTCCGCGGCGTTGCGGCCGA
>CAZSNH010000543.1:0-1735 GCA_964607855.1 uncultured Hyphomicrobium sp.
AGCGCTTCGTTTACACCGAAGATGTCGGGAGTTCGATCCTCTCACCGCCCACCACTCAAGATAAGGTCGTAACGCGTTGCCAGTCGATCTCGAAGGCCTGCAATCCTACGCCGAGCGCGGCCTGGAGATTCTCATCAACTGGGCAACGAGCCCGCAATTTTATGCTCAGGTCGGTGCCATCGTCGTTGCTGTGACGGCAGCAACGCTGGTTGCGCGAAAGACCCTTGCCGCCGTCCCCTTCTTCAAGGCACCGCCCGAGCCCGGGCCGCTCTACCGGTTGCGGCAGGCGGCCTACGCCACGCGCGACATGCTGCTCGCGATCTTCGCGGTGCTGGCACTTGCCGTCGCCGTGCAAGCCACCGAGTCGACCATCGGCGCCTCGTGGCTTATCCGCATTGCCCAGAGCGTCGCCGTCGTCAACGTGCTCTACACGGCAATCTCTCGCTATCTCACGCATCCGATCCTGCGCGCGGCCGGACTCTACCTCGTCATTCCTATCGCAGCCCTCAAGGTCTTCGGCTGGTTCGATGAGACGATGTCGTGGCTCGACGCCATTTCACTCGAAGCGGGCAATATTCGCATTTCTCTGCTGGCGCTTCTCAAGGCGGGTATTTTCGGCTCAGCATTGTTCTGGCTCGGCCGGATATCGAACGATGCGGGGCAGAGGGTCATCCGCAAGCAAGAGGCGCTTGACCTTCCGACGCGCGAGCTTTTTGCCAAGCTCTTTCAGATCGCGCTCTTCTGCGCTTGTTTTATCCTGCTTTTGCAACTTCTGGGCCTCGACCTCACGGCGCTCGCCATCTTCGGCGGTGCCCTCGGCGTTGGCATCGGCTTCGGTCTCCAACAGATCGCTGCGAATTTCATCTCTGGAATCATCATCCTTCTCGAGCGATCGTTGAGAATTGGCGACTACGTGGAAATGGAGGGGGGCAAGGCCGGGCTCCTCAAGGAGCTTAATTTGCGCTCGGCCACACTCGCGACCTTCGACGGCAAGGAAATCCTGGTACCAAACGAGAAGCTCATCACGACGAGTGTCGTCAATTGGACGCGCGCAGGCACCCAGCAGCGCCAGGAAGTGCAGTTCATGGTCGGGCATGACACCGACGTTGAGAGCCTGGTCAGGAT
Organism: uncultured Hyphomicrobium sp.; assembly: GCA_964607855.1. Classification (GTDB taxonomy): domain Bacteria; phylum Pseudomonadota; class Alphaproteobacteria; order Rhizobiales; family Hyphomicrobiaceae; genus CAZSNH01. The sequence goes on from CAZSNH010000543.1 coordinate 1,126, forward strand.
CATTCGCGATACGGTCTCAACCCACCCAGGGGTGCTCAACGGTATGGGACCAGCGGACTGCCAGTTGCGCTCAATTGGTGAGAAGGGGCTCACTTTCGTGGTTGAATTCTGGGTCGATGGAGTTGCGGGCGGCCCACACAAGGTGCCCTCTGACGTGAGGCTCTGCATCTGGGAGGCCTTGCGGAAACACAAAATACCATTACCTCGTGCATGAGGTTCCACGCCGGACTTCTTCCCCGACCCAGAAGAGGTAGCCATCAGAAACGCTTTGGAAAAGTTCCATGCCAATTTCCATGTATGAGATCTCGGTCCCTTCCTTTGAGAAGCATCTACTCGCCCTCGATGCCATCCTCGACAAGGCAGCGGCCTATGCAACAGCAAGGAAGATTGATCCCGCCGTGCTTCTCAATTCGCGGCTCTATCCGGATATGTTCAATCTGACGCGCCAAGTCCAAGCTGCGTGCGATTTCGCCAAGAGTGCAACGGCGCGCCTTGGCGGGGTGCCGGTGCCCAGCACTCCCGATACCGAGAGCACCATTATGGAATTGAAGCGGAGAATTGCCGAGACGCTCGCCTTCATGCAGACGATCAAACCAGAGCAGATGGCGGG
>CAZSNH010000544.1:0-1733 GCA_964607855.1 uncultured Hyphomicrobium sp.
CGGTGAGACGCTCGGCGTCGTCGGAGAATCTGGTTCCGGCAAGACGACGCTCGGCCTTGGCATTTTGCGGCTCATATCCTCGGAGGGACCAATCATTTTTATGGGCAGGCGGGTGGACGGGCTCGATTCGGCTGCCATGCGGCCGCTGCGAAAGGAAATGCAGATCGTTTTTCAGGATCCTTATGGCTCTCTCTCGCCGCGACTTTCTATCGGACAGATCATCGAAGAGGGTCTTGAGATACTGGCGCCCGAGCTCAACTACGAGGAGCGCAGGGCGCGTGTGCGGAACGCTCTTAAGGAGGTAGGCATCGATCCAGAGGGCATTGACCGGTATCCACATGAGTTTTCGGGCGGCCAGCGTCAGCGCATCGCCATCGCGAGAGCCATGGTTCTCGAACCGAAATTCGTCATGCTCGATGAGCCGACGAGCGCCCTCGATATGAGCATTCAGGCACAGATTGTCGACTTGCTTCGGGAGCTCCAGAAGAAGCACAATCTTGCATACATGTTCATTAGTCACGACCTCAAGGTCGTTCGCGCACTCTGCAACTACGTGATCGTGATGAAGAACGGCAAGACCGTCGAAGAAGGCCCATCAGAGCAAATTTTCGGCTCGCCCAAAGAGGATTACACAAAATCGCTCATGGCGGCGGCTTTTGATCTCAAGGTGACCCACAGAACCTCAGTTGCGACCTAGCGGGTTAAGCTCAGACGTTAATAGCAAGTTTCATAAGTGTTGGAGCCTTGCTTTCCCCACAAATTCCGGCATCGTATGCGGATCTCAATCTAAGCCCGGCGCCCCCATGCTTTCAGACGACGCTTATACGTCGCAGTTGCAGTCGACGATCGAAAGTCTGCGCTACTGGATACCTTCCGTCGCCGATGCCGTGCGCGTCGAGGAATTGGAAGGAGCAGGCTTCTGGAAAATCGTTGTCAATCCCAAGACACCAGGCGGATGTTCGTTCGAGCTTATCTTCCGCGCTGACCGGCACTTCGACATGGTGATCGCGGGGGAAACGTACGAGGATCTCGAACTCAACTCCTTCGACTACTTTCTGCCCCTTGTCGAGGCCATCGCTGAAGGACGGGTTATCCAGCGCCGGCGTGTCAGCCAGGTAACGGGACGCACGTATGAAATCGAGACCATTGTGACGATGAAGGATGGCCGCATATGGAGCCGCAAGCAACGGGTAGCTGGTCATCCGGAATTGTCCGAATCCGAGCACCTTGAACTCAAGGACCGGCACTTTCTCGCTTACCGCCGCTAGGGCCTCAGGTCTCTGCCAATTCCATGCGCTTGATGGCGATGATCGCGCAACCTGCCTTCAGGTTGCGCTCCACGACTTCAGGCAATGTTTCGACGGCAACTGCCATGTGATGGGCACTGGCATGCACCATCATGACGCCGTCGAGCATAATGCCGACGTGGCCTTTCCAGAACACGAGATCACCTCGGCGAAGGTCATCGAGCGCCTCCGACACGGGAACCGTCTCGCCAAGGTCTCGCATCTGCATGTCGCTGTCGCGAGGTGCGTTCCTACCGGCGGCTTCGAGCGACATCTGTACAAGTCCCGAGCAGTCGATACCAACACGCGTCCGCCCGCCCCACAGATACGGTGTGCCGATGAATCGCTCGGCGATTTCGACGAAATCGCGGGCATAACGGCCGTTTTCCGCAATGTGCCGATTGACTACGAACATCCCGCTCGCAGTGCGTGAGAGCTTCTCTCCGG
>CAZSNH010000545.1:0-1719 GCA_964607855.1 uncultured Hyphomicrobium sp.
CGCTGAGGCTTTGCTCTTCGGCGGCTATACGGCAACGATGCACGAGGGTCGGGTTACGCAATTCGGTCCAACCTCGCAAGCGTACAGGCGGCCGCTCGACATCGTGACTGCGCGGGTTTTTTCCGATCCGCCCATCAATACCATTAAGGCCGTGAAGCGCGGCTCCGAAATTATTCTCGACGGTAACATCCGCTGGCCAGTGGGGAAATCGGCGGCCAAGGTTCCAGACGGCGACTATACGGTGGCGATCCGTCCTCATCACGTCACTCCGAGGTCCCCCGGCAACGGCGCGGTGGCCGTCGACGGGCGTGTTTTGATCACGGAAATCAGTGGTTCCGAAAACGTCGTGCATTTCGCACTTGGGGGCGAAACGTGGGTTTCCCAGTCGCACGGCATCCACGCATTCGAGGTCGGAAGTCCGGCACGTCTTTACGTCGATGTCGACCAGATTCTGTTCTATGGCGCGAACGGTGAGTTGATGTCCTGATGGCAAAGATCGCGCTCCAAGATCTCCGGCACAGTTACGTGCCCAATCCCAGCCGGGACGAAGACTGGGCGTTGAAGAAGTTCTCGCTCGATTGGGCCGACGGCGGCGCTTATGCGCTGCTTGGTCCGTCGGGGTGCGGAAAGACAACCCTCCTCAATATCATCTCAGGGCTACTGAAGCCGACGGAAGGGAAAGTCCTGTTCGACGGGCGCGATGTGACGGACGCCAGCCCAGAAGCGCGCAATATCGCCCAGGTGTTCCAGTTCCCCGTCATCTACGACACGATGACGGTCTATGACAATCTCGCATTCCCTTTGCGCAATCGCGGCGTCGATGCCTCCGAGGTCGACAAGCGTGTCCACGAGATTGCCGGGATGCTCGATCTCAAGGGGCGGCTACAGCAGCGCGCATCTGGCCTTACGGCCGATGGCAAGCAAAAAATCTCGCTCGGTCGCGGGCTTGTCAGGTCCGACGTCAACGTCATCATGTTTGATGAGCCGCTGACCGTGATCGATCCGCATTTGAAATGGGAGCTGCGCTCCAAACTCAAGGAGCTGCACCGGCGTACCAAGCGCACGATGATCTATGTCACCCACGATCAGACGGAAGCCTTGACCTTCGCCGATCAGGTCGTGGTCATGAATGAGGGTCAGATCGTGCAGATAGGCACTCCCGTCGATTTGTTCGAGCGGCCGCAGCATACCTTCGTCGGACATTTCATCGGCTCTCCTGGCATGAATTTGCTCCCCTGTGAGGTGCGTGGAGGAAAAGCACTTTTCTATTCGATTGAGATCGATACGGCGAATGCCGATCAGATAAACGGGTCGGCAAAGCTCTTGCAAATCGGGGTACGCCCCGAATTTGTCAGCTTTGCAAGCGCAGGAGTTCCGGTGAAAGTGGTCAAGGTCGCCGATGCGGGCCGCTTTAGAGTGGTGACGACTGTATCCGGCGGTCATACTATCAGGCTTCTTGTACCCGAAGGCGCAGATATTCCTTTGAGTGATGGCTTTCTAAGGTTCGATCCTTCGAAGACGCGCGTCTATCAGGGTGGATGGATGGCGGGCAAGCGTCCGGGAGGAAGCAGATGAGAAAGACCGCCAATCAGAAAGCTTGGTTCTTTGTGCTCCCGGTTTTCGCTCTGGTGGCCTTCAACGCCATCATTCCGCTGATGACCGTCGTCAACTTCGCGTTCCAGGAAACGTTTGGCGACAATGTTTTCTTCTGGGCTGGCA
>CAZSNH010000546.1:0-1717 GCA_964607855.1 uncultured Hyphomicrobium sp.
TTCAGGACAGGTCCTTTACCGCCCAGCTCGCCGAAGCGGAAGACCTCAATCAATATGAGCACCTCCTCGTCGCGGCGGTGATTCTTCTTGTGGCGTTCGTTGCATACTTCGGGCGCCACAGCAGCAGTCTCATGAAGGCCTTGGACGAAAGAGCCCAACATCTCTCCTCGCAACTCGACGCTGCCAAGCAGAAGCGGATCGATGATCTTAATGCCGAGCTGGCCCAGCAAATCTCCCAGTCCCGGAAGATTGAGGACGAGAAGGCGCAAGAGAGCAAAAAGGCGGCCGCCCAGCAGGCGGAACTCATCGCGGAGCTTGGTGATGCCTTGGGACGCCTGGCAGCAGGCGATCTCACTGTTCACCTCGATGACCGGAGGAGCGACGCCTACCAGAAAATCAAATCCGACTTTAACAAGGCTGTGGATCACTTGAGGACGATGATTGGATCCATCGTCGGCACCACGCGTGAGATCGTTCAAACAACGAAGCTCGTCATGGACCAGACTTCGGATCTTTCTCTTCGCTCGGAACAACAAGCCACTTCCCTCGAGGAGACTACGGCATCCATGGAGGAAATGGCGGCAACCGTGCGCAGCAATGCGAACAATGCCCAGGAGGCCACCCGATTTGCGGAAAACACGCGTAATCTAGCCATGAACGGTGGACGTGTGGCGCGCGAGGCGATCGCGGCTATGGACAAGATTGAAAATTCGGAGAGGCGGATCAACGAAATCATCGATCTCATCGAGGAGATCGCCTTCCAGACCAGTATTCTCGCGCTCAATGCCGCCGTCGAGGCAGCACGTGCAGGCGATGCGGGCAAGGGCTTTTCCGTCGTTGCCGGCGAGGTCCGCGCCCTTTCGCAGCGCGCCGGACATGCCTTGAATGAAATAAAATCGCTCATCGCCATTTCAAATAGCGATGTGCAGGCCGGTGTCAGGCTCGTAAAGCAGGCCGGCGCGTCGCTCGACGATATAATGGCCGCCGTGTCAAAGGTCGTCGAACTCGTCTCCGATATTTCAACGGCGAGCCGCGAGCAGGCACAGGGCATCGAGCAGGTGACAACCACTGTGGCCTCGATGGATGACATCACCCGCAAGAATTCCGAACTCGTGGAAGACACCAATCTTGCCCTCCTCGAGGCGCAGCATAAAGTAGAAGCGCTGAGACACAGCATCTCGATGTTCAAGACCGACAATTCCGGGATGCAGGAGGGGGATGCGCCAGCTTCACCAAGGCGTGGCCTCAAGAAGTCGGCATAAGCCGAATGATCGCGCAGGCAAGACGTTCGAGCGCAGGCGCGCTTACCTGTTGGTGAGCTTCAACTCGATGCGCCGGTTTCTGCGCAGACTTTCTTCATCGAGCCCGCTCTCGATGGGCTGGAATTCGCCATACCCCGCCGCCACGAGCCGGTTTGCAGGAACACCCCGTGAAATGAGATACTTGACCACGGACGCCGCGCGCGCCGTCGACAGCTCCCAATTCGAGGGGAACTGGGCACTTGCGATTGGGCGAATGTCGGTGTGTCCGTCTATCTGAAGGGCCCAGTTGATCTCTGGTGGGATCTGCTTCTCGAGATCGACGATCGCGGCTGCGATCTGGTCCATCGCTTCGAGGCCCTCGGGCGTCATCGTCGCCTGCCCAGAGGGGAATAAAACTTCCGATTCAAACACGAAACGGTCGCCGACCACGCGAATGTCCTTGCGCTACTTGAGGA
>CAZSNH010000547.1:0-1690 GCA_964607855.1 uncultured Hyphomicrobium sp.
TGAGGCAGAGCGGCTCGGCGTTGCCTCTCGCGTGCGCTTTCTGGGGCGCATCCCGCGCGCTGATCTCGAGCCCATCTATCAAGGGGCTGATGTCCTTCTTTTTCCGAGCTTCCGGGAGCCGACGGGGGGCGTGCTATTCGAAGCCATGCGCTATGGAATTCCAGTCATCACTTCGACGGAGGGCGGTCCGGGACACATCGTAACGGAGGCCTGCGGCGTGACAGTGAGGCCGACGACTCCCCTCCAATACGCTACCGATATCGCGTCGGCGATCCGGCGCTTGGCGAAAGATGTTGAGATGCGCCGGGCTATGGGGTTGGCGGCGCGAGAGCGCATTGCTGAACTCGGCCTTTGGGTACGCAAAGTAGCGCGCCTATCGCGCATCTACGAGGCTGTAATTGCTTCCGCACGTCACAAGGGCGTGGTTTGAAGGCGGGCGAGTTCGCCGCTAATCTGGGCTGGCGCGTCTTTTTGGAGGTGACCCAATGCGTAGTATTCCGGCCCCTATTCTTGGTGCGGTGCTGTTGTCGGGCGCATGCTTGGTACATGCGACGAGCGCGCTTTCCGACGCTGGCACAATGAGCTTCTTTTTGACGAGCGCCGGTCCTGGAGATGGCGCCAATCTCGGCGGTCTCGAAGGGGCCGACAGACATTGCCAGAAGCTCGCTGAGGCCATAGGCGCCGGCGGGCGCACATGGCGCGCCTACCTAAGTGCGTCGGCGATGGAAGGAAAGCCCGCGGTAAATGCCCGTGACCGTATCGGCAAGGGACCATGGGTCAACGCCAAAGGTGTCGTGATTGCGAGTAACGTCGAAGAACTGCACAGCGCCGCCAACAAGCTCTCCAAGGAAACGGCACTGGACGAGAAGGGGAACGTCATCTCGGGGCGCGGTGATACGCCAAACCGGCATGACATTCTGACCGGCTCGCAATCCGACGGGCGCGCCTTCGAGGGCGCCGAGGATAAGACATGCGCCAATTGGACGAAAAATGGCGATGGGTCGGCCGTTGTTGGTCATCATGATCGCATCGGGATCAACGAGAGCGCGCCGATGAAGTCATGGAATTCGTCGCACGGATCACGCGGGTGCAGCCAAGAGGCACTGCGTGCTACGGGAGGCGATGGGCTGTTCTATTGCTTTGCGGAGTGACGAGGAACGTCTCTCAGCCAAACAATTTCCGGAGCTTCTTTGCGACGCGTTGCGGGTCCGAGGACATCCGCACCAGGCCCAAAACATCCCGGTAATCGCCGTAGCGGTTGATGGGGACGCTAAGAAGCTCCGGCCAAAGTTTCAGGATTGCTTCCCGGAGCAACGCATTCGAGCGTTTCGCCTCGGGGGGCAACTCGAGCATGAGCCGAAAGGCCTCGCGTCCGATGAGCGGGTGGACGTGCGGCACAGTGCTGTCGGCATATTCCTGAGCAAACGCCCATGCCGACATGCGAAGCTCGAGATACGCGAGATCGAGCTGTGTCAGCGGGTTCATGTCCTTGACGCCCTCGTACCAGCTCTTAGTGGATCGGACGACTGCTTCCTCAGTCGGCATGCCAAAACGGGGCACTATGGCCGCGCCGTCGAGCGCCATCGTCGCGCTATCCGTTGAGCGCCAGAAAAAGGCGCGGCCGATCTCGCCGCCGAGACCGCCGATGAAGGCCGAATGGCGTGCAAGCGGGGCGATCGATGGATGGCTC
>CAZSNH010000548.1:0-1679 GCA_964607855.1 uncultured Hyphomicrobium sp.
GTCTACCCTTCTAGGCGGCCGTCCCTTGGGAGAAAATGGTGGCCGCTAGAGTGACAGGGACGCAAATATGGATGCGATGCTGATCCAAAGGCACGACGGTGGGATCATCCAAGTGAATTTCGACGAACGGCCGGCGCGGATCGACCATCAGGCCCTGAGAAGGCACCCAACCATCGCGCAGGCTCGAGATGGCATCGCCGAGGCCGACGATGCCCAAATGTTGCCTCTGCGCAAAGGCCCCGCCTGGAAGGCGAGTGCGCAAGAAATGCTCCGGCACGAGGTCCTCGATTTCGGGAGTGAGTTCGACACAAGCGTCGTAGCGGCACTCTTCCTGAGGAACGGTGCGCGGGTCATCCAGCATCAAGCCGAACCCGCGCCTGATCTTTTTCTGCAGGTTCGTTTTCTCTCGCCACTCAAGAATTTGCGACCACGCTTTACGCGAAGAGGGCAAATAGGGGCCTTGCGCGCGAACCGCGACAAGCTGCAAGGGACGAAGATAGACATAACCTGCCGACATGTTCTGCCTTACCAGGCCCCACAGAAGGGACCAATCGAAGTGGAGCAAAATGCTGCTCAATACAGAAGATATCAGCTGAACTTTCCCTTAGACCTAAGGTGGGCCCGAAAAGTTCAAACGAATTCGGCACAAATTTATCGTGCACTCATGAAAAATCTGCTTGGATCAGGCGTCGGACGGTTTCTGTGCTGATAATGCTGACTGAATCGTCAGAAAGTCGCGCCAGGCCTGACGCTTCGATGCTGGAGTTCTGAGTAGATAGGCAGGGTGCAGGGTCGCCATGACGCGGACTTTGACTTTGTTTGGGCCGATTTCGATACTCCGCCAGCGCCCTCGCAGGCGCATAATCCCTTCCGTTTCGTTAAGGATAACCTTGGCTGCGGCGCCTCCGAGCACAAGCACGATTTCAGGAGCCACAAGCTCGATCTGCCGTTCAAGGAAGGGACGGCAGGCTTCGGCTTCCTGCGGCGTCGGCGTCCGATTACCTGGCGGGCGCCAATAGACGATGTTGGTGATGTGGACGTCGCTCTCGCCAAGCCCGATGGCCGCCAGCATCTTGTCGAGAAGCTGGCCGGCGCGCCCGACGAACGGCTTCCCCTCGAGATCCTCTTCGCGCCCCGGAGCTTCTCCGATGAGCATGAGGCGCGCCTTTTCAGCACCCCGATAGAAACAGAAATTCTTGGCTGTTGACTTGAGCGGACATCCTTCGAACCGGGCAAGGGCTGCTCCGAGCTCGGCGAGGGTCTTTGCCTGCCTCGCCGCCTCTCGGGCGGCTCCTGCTGCGGATGACGGGCGAGCCATCGCGGGGCGGAGAGCAAGGGTTGGACCAGGCCTCGAATGCATAGGTAGCTGATGAGGCACCGGAGCCAACTCAGGCGGGGGTACGCCCAGATCCCCAGGAGGGGCCTGCTGCTCTCGCACCGCTGCCTCGCGCCATGTGATAGTTCCGGGTGACCTCAAGATGAGCTGACCCGCGTCGTTGCCCCGTGAGAGCCAATCGACAGCCTTTCCGGCAGTCGCAACGTCAACCCCCATGACCCGGTACCAATCGAGGAGCCGGACAAGCGTTATTTGATGGTGTGCTGACGTCATCGAGCCGACCCTAGCTTTTCATTGCGCCAATTAACACCTTCTCCGCAATCTTCCCACCGAAAGAACCTGT
>CAZSNH010000549.1:0-1327 GCA_964607855.1 uncultured Hyphomicrobium sp.
CTATCTCGAGTCGGCGCGATTCGCGCGCGACCATGGCGGACCGTTCGCGATGTATGAGACCAATCGCGATGCCTTCCTCACCGTGATTGCCAAGCATCGGGCCCATGCCGACTCGCTGCCGGAAGATCTGATGCCGCGCTATCTATCGGTCGCGACCCGCGATGTTTGGCGTGAGTGCGAGCAGCTCGGAACGCAGCATGGCTATCGCAATGCGCAGGTTACGGTGTTGGCTCCGACCGGAACGATCGCGTTCATGATGGACTGCGACACCACCGGGATCGAGCCGGACATCGCGCTGATCAAGTACAAGAAGCTGGTCGGCGGCGGGATGATCAAGATCGTCAACAACACCGTGCCGCTGGCGTTGCGTCGGCTCGGTTACTCGGCGCAGCAGATTCAGGAAGTGCTCGACTTCCTGCACGAGAACGGCACGATCGAGGGAGCTCCGCATCTGAAGGACGAACACCTGCCGGTTTTCGATTGCGCTTTCCGGGCGCCCAACGGCAATCGTTCGATCAACTATATGGGCCATATCCGCATGATGGCTTCGGTCCAACCGTTCCTCTCGGGCGCCATCAGCAAGACGGTCAACATGCCGCAAGACGCGACCATCGACGATATCGAGAAGGCCTATCTGGAAGGCTGGCGTCTCGGGTTGAAGGCGATCGCCGTCTATCGTGATGGATGCAAGAACTCGCAGCCGCTCTCGGCCGATAGTGGTGCGCTCGAGCGCGACACCGAGATTACGCCTACCACCGAGTACCGGCCGGCGCGGCGACGACTGCCGGACGAACGCGAAGCGTTGACGCACAAGTTCTCGGTTGCGGGGCATGAGGGGTATCTGACCGTCGGGCTCTACCCAGACACCCGCCAGCCAGGCGAGATCTTCGTCACGATGGCGAAGCAAGGCTCGGTCGTGAACGGGCTGATGGACTCGTTCGCAACTGCGATCTCGCTGGCGCTGCAGTATGGCGTTCCTCTCAAGTTCTTCGTCGACAAGTTCAGCCACGTGCGCTTCGAGCCATCGGGCTTTACCAACAGCCGCGAGATCCCGATCGCCAAATCGATCGTCGACTACATCTTCCGTTTCTTGGGACAACGGTTCATCGGAGCCGATGCTTTGGCGGGCGAACAAAACAAAGAAGTCATCGACGGCAAGGAGGACGGACCAACTCCGGCGGCCCACGCGGCGCTGCTCAGTGCGGTGGAGCAGCGCGAGAAAGAGGTCTACTACGCCCACTCGGATGCGCCGCCCTGTCACGAGTGCGGGTCGATCATGGTGCGCAATGGTGCGTGTCACGCCTGCGTGAATTGCGGCGCGACCTCA
>CAZSNH010000549.1:1337-1675 GCA_964607855.1 uncultured Hyphomicrobium sp.
AGGTTGTTCTTGAGTGGAGTCGGACTCAGTACCGGCATGCGCCGCTCGGCGGCAGACGTGGAACCGTACGGGCGGCGCGCCGATCACAATTCTGAACCTGCGATGACCAAATCCTAAAGATCTGACCGGCTCACTGTTCCCTGGGTTAATGCCAAGATTCTCAGGATCAGAGGTTTAGAGCAGAGGCTCGGGCGGGCAGCACAGTTGCAATAGCGCCCGGCACGCGGACGGGGGACCGTAGGTGTCGGGATTGGCCCGAGCACCCGCGGGTCGGGCTCTCCCGTCCGCAGAGCTTTTCGATCTGACGTCCCCCGATCACAACGCCGCGTAGATGTTCG
>CAZSNH010000550.1:0-1673 GCA_964607855.1 uncultured Hyphomicrobium sp.
TGATCATCGACATCATTACTTCGCTCCTGATCCTCGTCGGCGCTGCTTTCGCGCTGGTTGGCTCCATCGGCCTCGCCCGCCTGCCCGACTTCTTCACGCGCCTGCACGGTCCCACGAAGGCGACGACGCTCGGTGTTGGCTCGGTAGTCATCGCTTCCCTGATCCACTCCAGTGCGGAGACGGGAGGGGTCAGCTTGCGCGAGCTTGCCATCTCGCTGTTTCTGTTCATCACAGCGCCGGTCAGTGCGCATTTGTTGGCAAAGGCGGCCCTCAAGACCGAGGCAAAGCAGCAAGCCAATCGAAAAGACTGATTCGACTTTCAATCAACTACCTCGAATGCAGCGGAGTCACACATGCTTCACACAGACATTCCCACCGAACCAGAGTTTCGGGGCCTGGACGCGATACGAGGTCCTATCTGCGTCTCACTCTACCTTCCCACTACGCCTGTGACACGGGAGACGAAAGGCGATCGTATCCTGTTCAAGAACCTCGTCACCGAAGCCATCTCGCAGCTCAGGGATGCCAAGGCCAACAAGCGCAAAGTTGCGACGATCGAGGCGCTTTTGATGGACCTCCACGATGATGACGTGTTCTGGGCTTATCTCGCGGATGGCTTGGCCGTTTTTGCCACGCCCGACGAGGTCCGCACGTTCCGGCTACCGATCACCCCGCCGCAAGCAGTCGAGGTGTCCGACCGCTTTCACATCAAGCCGCTGGTGCCCCTCATGTCATTCCCCGGCGCCTGCTTCGTGCTGGCGCTCGCCCAGGGAGCGACGCGCTTCATCGAGGTCACCGCCAGTCTCGCAGAGTCCGTGAAAGTCGACGGACTGCCGAAGAATATGTCGGATGCCCTGAAGAAGCAGCTACCGCGCGACCGGGCACCGTCCGGCCGCATCCAAGGCAGCGAGGGGATGAAGGTCCTGACGGGGCAGTACTGCCGTATCGTCGACCGCGCGTTGAGGCCCATCCTGACTGGCCGCACCGTTCCGCTCGTGCTCGCAGGCGTCGAAGAGATGGCCTCGATCTACCGAGCGCACAACAGCTACCCGCATCTGCTGCCGTCGATCATCGCCGGCAATCCAGAGCAAATGACCGACCGCGAGCTTGCAGAGAAGGCGCGGGAGATTTCATTGCGCCACGCGAAGAAACTCATACGCGACCGCATAAAACTCGTCGAGGAGCGAGCCGACAAGGATCTTTCCAGCACCGATGTCGCACAGATTGCTGCTGCTGCCGTGCGAGGCCAAGTTGGCACGCTGCTCGTCGATATTGCGGCCTCCAGGCCCGGGACGATCGATCCGGACAAAGGAACGATCACGCTTGCAGATGCCCCGAGCGCCACGACCTACGATTTGCTCGACGAGTTGGTCGGACTGACAATCCGCGCCGGCGGAGAGGTGCTGCCAGCCAAGAGTTCGGCGCTGCCGAACGGGAATCCTGTCGCGGCAATATTCAGGTATCGAGGGTAATGGGTTTGGATTGAACATTCACCCCTTACCAATGAGAGACGAAGGACGGCATGAGCGCTCCCAGGCTCATTTTGGTTGGACACGACATGTCCAAACGAGCCGACCGGGCTCTGAGGCGGGGGCTGACGCTTGTGCAGCCCGCTGGCTGCGTGAGCGTCGTCTCCGCCTCCTCGTCTTCCTCGACGGTGACCGTCTCCTCGA
>CAZSNH010000551.1:0-1672 GCA_964607855.1 uncultured Hyphomicrobium sp.
GCGGTAGAGACGCGGGAAAATTCGCGCTCATATCGCCACCGGCTGAGAAGGGGTTCAGGCACGCGTCCGGGAAGAATGGTCTCCAATCCCGCCGTGCGGAAAATAACGCGCGCGCCGGGCCTTGCCGTGCGCACAATTTCGCTCCAAAGAGCCGTGATCTCGGCAGCCGACATCCAGTCCTGAGCGTCGAGGAGGACGTAACGGTCAAACGCGGCCGCAGGCTCCCTCGCCAGATAATCGGTCAGCGATTGATTGACGAGATGTATGCGGCCTGAGCGCAAGCGGATCTTGTCGAAATTTGCGCGCTCGAGATACGGCGGCAGTGGTCCGCGGCCAACGGCTGCATATCCGCGATTGAAGGCCTGCCAAGCAAAATAGTTCTCCTTAAGATCAAATCCGCAGGCGAGCCGCCGGAGCCGCTCCTCGATCACCTCGTGCATCGGGCGGCCGCCCGAAAGCTCGTCATACTGAGCAGGCGGAATGCCGAGGCCGAACAGCGAGGATCTCTGCTCGAGCAGGAAGCGGACGAACCGCTTTTCGAACAGACCTTTGAGTTCGCTTTCGTAGATGCAGATCTGCTCCTCGCGGGATTTCGCTTCCATCATGCGGCGCGGATCCTTGCCGTAGAGCTTGGCGAGCCGGTGGCCCGCCGAAATGAAGCGGCCGAGCAGGCCGTAATTGTAGAAGCCGCGTGCGAAACACTCGATCCGGCGCTCGCCACGCCAGTTGCGGTCTTCCCAATAGGAGCGCGTTGCCTTGTCCAGGCGCTCGCAGAGCAAGGCATCGAATATCTTGACGTTTTCGGCTGAATTGGCCGTGCCGAAGAAACGGAAAAAGTCCTCGTAGGTTGGCAGATACTTGGCGGCTGCAATCTTCAATCGGTTGAGCGCAATGTGCGCCGTGTTGAGGTCGACGCCGATAATCTCACGCGGGTCAGTAGTGAGATACGAGAGAAGATTGCAGCCCCCCGATGCGATCGCGAGAATCCGATGATGAGGCTCGATCGCCATGGCCGCCATATCCACGACCGGGTCCTCCCAGATTTGAGGATAGACGAGGTTGGAGAAGGCAAGTGTGAAGGCGCGCTCGTTAAGCCCTGCCTTCGACAACGCCTTGTTCCGAAGGACGGCGGCCCCGACGAGCTCGCTACTTCTTTGCCGTGAAATATCGATAGGCTCGTACGCCTCAAGCGTGCTCATGGGTCATTATCTCCAACGGGTCGTTGCTGGGCCTTTCGGCCAAGGCGGATTTGGATTTGGTGCCGCCAGTCCGCTCTCGTGCGTTCCGCTCGAACGCGGAACGGACGTTCTCGAGAAAGGTTTTGGCGGCGCGGCTCCATGTGAAGTTGAGCGCACGTTCCCGTGCGGCTCTTCTGTCGAGATTGAGTGCACGCCGGGCAGCACTTGCGATGTCGGCATCCAAGGCACCGCTAACGCCGTCTTCGATGATGTCGATGGGACCCGTGACCGGATAGGCGGCAACCGGTACTCCCGAGGCGAGTGCCTCCAGAATAACGAGACCGAACGTGTCGGTGAGAGAGGGGAAAACGAAGACATCAGCGGAGGCATAGCAGAGCGCAAGCTCCGCATCGGACTTCCGGCCCGTGAACGTCACACCGCTATATCTTTCCTTAAGCGTCGCAAGGTGTGGCCCATCTCCGACCACCACCTTG
>CAZSNH010000552.1:0-1665 GCA_964607855.1 uncultured Hyphomicrobium sp.
TCAGGAGCTCGGAGAGCCCTCACTCCCCACAGCGATATCGACTTGATCGCTCTCGTGAAAGGAGAAGCCGACGGTCACGAGATCCTTCGTGTCGGCGACCGCCTGGCGGATATTCGCTACCATGGATACCGTTCGGTGGAGGAGGACCTCGCGTACTCGCTTCGGCTCCCTTCACTGCTTCGAAAAAGTAAAATCCTTTACGATCACGACGGCATCTGTGCGAAACTGATCGAAAAGGTCCACCACCGCTTTCGCCAAGGTCCGTCACCGGCTTCGATCAACGAACAGATTCGTCTGAAGGCGGAGTGTTATCACCTGCTGGGGAAAACCCAGGATTTCTTGGACAAGCCGGGAACGGCCCACTATTTATTGACGTTGTTCTACGAAGATTGCATCTCGGCGTTCTTTCGGTTGAGAGGGTTTTGGCTGGTCGCCCCGGTGGATGTTCACCGGTTCATGTTTTCGCGCGAGCCGGCGCTCGCCGACCTGGCCGGACAATTCCTGACGGCCTCCACCCTCACCGACCGGCTCAACTTTGGTCGGCAATTTGCCGATCTCCTCTTCAAGGATGTCCCAAATCCTGCTCGCATCGACTGACCGCAGGACTGCGATGAACCGCTCCCTGCGTAAGAGCTTCGTTTCGCATGCGACTTATCAAACATCACCGCGGCCCGTCATGTGATCGGCGGGCACCGTATCACCGGTTAACGTCACTCATACCAAGGAGCCTTTATGGAACTGGGATTTATCGGACTCGGCAAGATGGGGATGAACATGGTCACACGACTTCGGCGCGATCAGCATCGCGTAGTAGTGTATGATCGATCCAATGAGCTCATCAAACAGGCTGAGAACCAGGGGTGCATCGGTTCTTTGTCTCTCTCTGATCTCGTCGGAAAGCTGAGTACGCCGCGTGTCGTCTGGGTGATGGTCCCTTCCGGAGCTCCTACAGAAGAGACCATCCAAGCCGTGGCTGCTTTTTTACAGTCCGGCGACATCATTGTAGACGGCGGAAACACGAGATTTCACGACGATGTGCGGCGTGCTGTCGAACTGAAGAAAAAAGGGATCCACTATGTCGATGCGGGAACCAGCGGAGGGATTTGGGGTCTACAAGTCGGCTATTGTCTCATGGTCGGCGGAGATGACGCAGCCGTCAAACGGCTTGAGCCAGTGTTGAAGACCCTGGCGCCCGAAAACGGTTGGGCTCATGTCGGCGCGGTCGGTGCCGGGCATTATGTGAAGATGGTGCACAACGGCATCGAGTACAGCATGATGCAAGGCTATGCTGAAGGATTTGAGTTGATGTCCAAAAGCCAATACAAGCTCGATCTGGCGCGCATTGCCGATCTCTGGATGCATGGGAGCGTCGTTCGATCATGGCTCCTGGAGCTGGCTGCCGGTGCGCTCAAGCAGGATCCTCAATTGGAACATCTCAAAGGATATGTACAAGATTCCGGGGAAGGCCGCTGGATGATCGCCGACGCCATCGAGAAGGATGTGCCGGTTCCTACCCTCACGACGGCGCTCTTTACTCGGTTCCGCTCACGACAAGAAGAATCATTCGCGGAAAAGATGTTGGCGGCCCTGCGGAATGCCTTCGGTGGTCACGCCGTCCGGCGATAATGGCTCAGAATGATCTGCAGGGTGTTCAAAAAGGCCTTC
>CAZSNH010000553.1:0-1655 GCA_964607855.1 uncultured Hyphomicrobium sp.
CCATGAGTTTCTATCAAATGCATCAGTCCGGCGCCCACCGTTCCAAGTCCGGCTACGCCAAGTGTCAGAGTTTCTTTCATTGGAAGAACTGGTGCCTAGCGGCTCGCCTTCTGTGCAAGGGGTATAACGTTGGTGGGGGCAGGCTTCTCCGAGAAGAACTTCTTCAGGTTACGGGCCGCCTGACGGATGCGGTGCTCATTCTCGACAAGCGCCATGCGTACGAAACCTTCGCCCTGCTCGCCAAAACCGAGACCCGGCGATACCGCCACGTCCGCCTTCTCGATGAGGAGCTTTGCGAACTCGACCGAACCCAGCGCCTTGAACGGCTCGGGAATGGGGCACCACGCGAACATGGTGGCGGGCGGCGGGGGAATATCCCACCCGGCGCGCGCGAAGCTCTCGATGAGACAGTCACGCCTGCTCTTATAGATCTTGCGAATTTCCTCGACGCAGTCCTGCGGCCCGTTGAGAGCCGCCGCCGCCGCGACCTGAATGGGCGTGAATGCGCCATAGTCGAGGTACGACTTCACGCGGGCGAGAGCACTGATGAGGCGCTCATTGCCGACGGCAAAGCCCATGCGCCAGCCCGGCATGTTATAGGTCTTCGAAAGAGACGTGAACTCAACCGTGACGTCGATAGCACCTGGTACCTGTAGCACCGAGGGAGGCGGATTGCCGTCGAAATAGAGCTCGGAGTAGGCGACATCGGAAAGGATGATGAGCCCGAGCCGTTTGGCGAGCGCAACTGCGTCCTTATAGAAATCGAGACTTGCCACCATCGCCGTCGGGTTCGACGGATAGGACAGGATCATTGCGATTGGCTTGGGGATCGAATGCTTGACGGCGCGCTCGACGCTGATGAGAAACTGCTCGCCGTTGCCAGCCGGCACATGACGGACATTGGCGCCTGCGATGATGAAACCGAATTCGTGGATCGGGTAGGTGGGATTGGGAACGATAATTACGTCACCCGGCGCCGTGATGGCCTGAGCCATATTGGCGAAGCCTTCCTTGGAGCCGAGTGTCGCTACGACCTCCGTCTCTGGATTGAGCTTGACCCCGAAACGGCGGTCATAATAGCTGGCTTGCGCCTTTCGCAGACCAGGTATGCCTTTCGAGGCTGAGTAGCGATGCGTGCGCGGCTTTGCGACGGTCTCGATCAGCTTGTCGACGATGTGCGGGGGCGTGGGCATATCCGGATTGCCCATCCCGAGATCGATGATGTCGGCCCCCCGAGCCCGGGCAGCGGCCTTGAGACGATTGACCTCGGCAAAAACGTAGGGCGGTAGCCGTTTGATCCGGTGAAACTCTTCGTTCATTCGATGCGTTCGAGCTTGAGGGTTACGGTCGCGTCTAAAGTAATAGCGGCAAGCAGGGTGGCGACGTGTTTACGCCCTGCTCCGTGGCTCAGTCCAGAGCCTTGAAAAGGTATTATGCCGTCGATGCTTATCGAATTACCTCGGTCGCGGCAGCCTCATTGTGGCTTTGGCGGGTTCTGTGGATGAACAAGCTGCTGCTGGCGTTCCTTGACGACGATCAGTTCATTGATAGCCTCTTTGGCCTCCGCCGCCGTTAAATACTTGTCGTCGGGCCGCGATTTCTGAGGAAAGTCCAGTCCTACCGTCTGGCTACAGGCCGCCATGAAACATGCTCCA
>CAZSNH010000554.1:0-1654 GCA_964607855.1 uncultured Hyphomicrobium sp.
CGACCGTCTCGGCGATCGGTTTGGGCTGCATGGGCATGTCCGACTTCTACGGCCATAGCGATCGCCGGGCGTCGCTTGCGACGATCGCGGCGGCGCTCGAGGCAGGAATCACCCTGTTTGACACCGGCGACTTCTACGGAATGGGGCACAACGAGATGCTGCTGGCCGAGGCATTGCGCGGAAAGCGCAAGAAGGCCTTCATCCAGCTCAAGTTCGGGCCGCAGCGCGCACCGGATGGTCAGTTCCTTGGAGTCGATTTTCGGCCTTCGGCGGTGAAGACCGCGCTCTCCTATTCCCTCCGGCGCCTGGAGACCGACTATATCGACCTCTGCATGACCGGTCTCGACCCGGCCGTGCCGATCGAGGAGACCGTCGGCGCGCTGGGGGAAATGGTTCAACAGGGCTATGTGCGCCACGTGGGGATCACCAATGTGGATGCCGACACGATCCGTCGCGCGCATGCCGCCTTCCCGGTGACCGCGCTCCACTGCGAATACAGTCTGATGACGCGCGACATCGAAGCCGGGATTCTGCCGCTTTGCCGCGAACTGGGCATCGGGATCACGGCTTATGGCGTTCTCGGCAGGGGTCTGCTGACAGGCAGCACGGGCAATGGTCAAGGCGATTGGCGCGCTCGCGTCATGCCGCGTTTCCGGGGAGAGAATCTCAAGCACAATTCGGCTCTTGCGGATGCGCTGGCCCAGGTTGCGGGGAACGAAGGTCTCACCCCCGCCCAGGCGGCGATCGCGTGGGTCGCGAGCCAAGGACAGGACATCATCCCGCTCGTTGGTGCTCGCACTGTCGAGCGGCTACTGGAAGCCCTGAAGGCGCCGCTTGAGCTGCCGGCAGAGGCGTTGGGGATGATCGAAAATGCCGTACCCGAAGGCGCGGTGCGCGGCGGGAGCCATATGTCAGCGAGCGACTGACGAACCTAAATCGCGTTGGTGCAGCCTTGCTATAATTTCTATGAACACGAAACGAATGAACCCGGACGAAATGCGCGTCCGGATTCTCGAAACCGCAGAAGCGCTGTTGCGCCGACACGGGCCCGAAAAGCTTACGGTGATTGATGTAGCTTCAGCTCTGAACATGAGCCACGGAAATGTCTATCGGCATTTTTCCAGCAAGGCGGCATTACGTGCGGCCGTGGTCGCGGCGTGGCTTGATCGGATCGCCGCAGAGACAGGCTCCATTGCCGGAAAAGATGCTCCGGCCGATGTTCGCCTCGAAGAGTGGCTGAAGGGATTGGCCAGGATCAAGCAGCGCAAGGTGATCGACGATGTCGAGATGCTTTCAGCATCGGCGAAGATCGGCAAGGAAGCGCCTGAGGTCGAGCACGAACACTCCGCAAGATTGATATCTCAAGTCGAACGGATTCTTAACGACGGTCTTGAGGAAGGATCCCTGCCCGGTGCTCATGATCCAAAATCGACAGCACGTGCAATCCTGAATGCAACCTTTCGCTATCACCACCCGGACTTGGTGGCGACCGGTGGTCCGCCCGCGCAGCAATCCGCTGCGCTCGACGATGTGATAGCCTTGATAATTGGAGGGTTAAAGCGGCCATAGGCAACCTACGTCCTTACCCCCTCGAGCCGGCATTCGCCAGCGCGCCGGCGTCGTAGCCGGCGCTCTGGCGCGACCTTCCCGCCGG
>CAZSNH010000555.1:0-1639 GCA_964607855.1 uncultured Hyphomicrobium sp.
CCGCGCCAGGCGCTCCCGGATCACGCCCTGCACCGTGTCCGGCAGGCCGATGTCTGCCCTCATTTTCTGCATCAGAAGTTGAATAATCCGCGGCGACAAGGGGCCGCCCTTTGCGCCGGCGAAAAGGGGATCGTTGGCATCTAGCGCGAAGGGAACGAGCCTCAAATAGCGTTCGATGGCTGCAACCGTCACTGGCAGGATCGGAACGACACGCTCTTTCCCGCCCTTGCCGGTGATCTGAATCGTATCGCGGCTTCCGGTTGGAGCATCTTTGCGCTTGAGTCCGAGGGCTTCCGAGATTCGAAGGCCCGCCCCATAAAGAAGCAGCAATACGGCAACGTCGCGCGCCGCAATCCAGTCGTGCTCTGCACGGCTATGAGCTTCGACCACATCCGCAGCTTTAGCGACGGTGAGCGGCTTTGGAACCGAATGCGGGACTTTGGGAAGCGCTACCTGCCGGATCGTCCGGCTGCTCACGATATCCTGCTGTTCAAGCCATCGGAAGAGAGCCCGCAACGCCGACATAGAGCGGGCGAGCGAGCGGCTCGACACGCCCTCCTTGCGCCTTGAAGCGAGAAATGCACGGAAGGTTTTGGCGGTCAATTGCTCGAAATCGCCGATGCAGGGCGGATATCCGAGATGCTGGCAAAGGAAGGTCAGAAATTGCCGGAAATCGCGCTCGTAGGCCTCGATCGTTTCAGGGGAGTGCGCCCGTTCATGCCTGAGATAGGCGAACCATTGGGTCACTGCCGATGATAGGTCGCCTGCCAGGGGCAGCCTCTGGCCACCGCCAAGGATGTCGTCGATGGTAGGCGCTTTGGTCATGGGCGGTCCGAAAGAATCCCTTGTCCACCATCCGAGAGCGGCGGTTAATGAAGTCTTAATATGCTTCAAGAGGGTGAGGAAAAGGACTTGTCTTCGCGGGCAGCCGCGGCAAGATCGCCATGCGCATCCCGTGGTGGAGACAGAGCGTGTCAAACCGGACTGTCAGCAGGAATGGATCAATGCTTTCCGCTGAGTCGGCATGGTCGTGGCTCGTGCAGCACGGCCGCCCATTTGGCGCCAATGCCGTATCCGGTCTCGTAGCCTCACTTCTCACCATTGCGTATTGCCTCTCATTCAGTGCCCTACTCTTTCAAGGAGAGCTGAGCGCCGGCTTCTCCATGTGCCTGTGGGCGTTTCTCGCCGGAACAGCGTTTGCGGGCATATATGTGGCCGCAACGACCAGCTTGCCGCCAGCGGAGGCAGGGCCTGATAATCCTGCGGTCGCCGTATTGAGTGTGCTCGCGGCCACCGTTTCAGGCACCATTCTCGGCGCCGGGGGAAGTGTCGATCGCGCCATAGACCACGTGCTCCTCTCCTTCACGATCGCGACGTTCGTGACGGGGCTCGTTCTCTACCTCATCGGCGCCATGCGCCTTGCCCAGGTCGTCCGCTTCATTCCTTATCCAGTCATTGCGGGATTTCTCGCCGCTTCCGGATGGCTGTTGCTCACAGGAGGTATCGAGGTCGTCACCAAGCAGGATTTTTCACTCCTGCATCTTATTGGGTCTCTGCCATCGGAGGCTCTCCCACGGCTGTTGGTCGCGGCCGTGTTCGCGGCCGTGGTTTATGCGGTCAAAGTGAGAACCGGCGGCCT
>CAZSNH010000556.1:0-1635 GCA_964607855.1 uncultured Hyphomicrobium sp.
CACGCTGCTGATCATGATCGTCACCTGCTCACCCGACCGCACGCTGGTCGGCGCCCTGGCCTCGCATACCCGCTTTCTGCTGTCAGGGGAGCGCCTCGCCTTCCTTTCCGACACCGTGGAGGCTGCGCGCATGCTGGCGCCGTCCCTGATCGTCATCGAAGACGTCGACCTTGTCGCCGCCCATCGCGACGGGCCGCTCCAGCAGACTCCCGCAGTGCTCAACAGGCTGCTCAATGACATGGATGGTGCAGGGCGGGAATCGCAAATTCTCTTCCTGCTGACCACCAACCGGCCAGAGGTGCTGGACCCGGCCCTCGCCATGCGTCCGGGTCGCGTCGATCAGGCGATTGAGATCCGGCTGCCGGGCGAAGCCGAGCGCAATGCGCTTTTGCGCCTGTACACGCGGCGCGTCAAGGTTGCCGATGAAGCGATCCGGCACGCCGCCGGTCGCACAGGCAAGTCCAGCCCCGCCTACCTCAAGGAGGTCGCTAGGCGGAGCGTTCAGGCCATGCTGTTGCGCGGCGGGCAAACCCTGCTCGCTCGGGACTTCGACGATGGCTTGGCCGACATCCACGAAGGACGCGGCAAGGCCACCGCCCAGCTCCTCGGCGCAGCGCGCATCGGTTTCTAGCAGAGGCTTCGCCAGAACTCCTTACACCGGGCCCGAGGAAATTGTGCGCCGCACCTGAAATCCATATCGGACTTGCCGATAATTGCGTTCGAGCGGAGAGCGATAAGCTACCCGATGGGAGGCTTCCGTTCGTCCAACTGCGCGATGAGCGATACCCAGCAGCTGTTTGCCCTCGCCGCCATCTGGACAGTCATTGCCTTTTTCATCTCTCGCCTCGTCGCCAATTGGCCTGGGCGGATAGCGCTGTTCGTCGCGCTTGTCGGGATTCCGTTCTGGGAGCTTCCTTATGGCTATTACACGTTTCGGAAAGTTTGCGATGAGCAGGCCAAACTGCTGGTCTTTGAAACGCTCCTGCCACAGGAATCGATATGCGTTCTAGATCTTGGTGAGAATTTGTATGCGCAACTTACTCAAGCTGGTTTTACGCGCATCGAAGTAAGAGGTCGATCCGACAACCCACAGCGAGATATTTCCAGTGGCCGCGTAGTTCTTTCAAAGCAGCCGTCCGAGATTAAGAGCCAATATTGTTTGAATTTTGAAAGCAATGTTGCACTTTCGAACAGGATGCTCGGCGGTGCTATGTCAGTGCAACGTGTAAACGATGGCCATATCGTTGCGAGGCAGAGTCACTTCGTATGGACTGGAATGTGGTGGCAGGAGATGGCAAGTCCTATTCTGGGTCGCGGAGGGATCTGCTTCAGCGATCCTCAAATTGCGATTAGGGCAGTAAGGGCCGGGAGAGGAAAGGGGACGGTGAATGACCGCATCTAGGCTTGATTTCCCAAACTGGTCCAAGGTTGCGCAAGCGTCCTATTCAATTTTTGACGCGGTAGGTGATCCAGAAAGTGCGCTCACTGGTCGAGAAACGGGAGACTTCACAGACGCGCAGGCGAGTCGCTTCCTAGGCCTTCTCTCCGACCCTCTGGTTCCTCAGCCACAGGGCCTCGAGCTCCGCCACCACCAACCCAACGATCTCTCCGGATTCTCCGCAACAGTCTTCTTCG
>CAZSNH010000557.1:0-1634 GCA_964607855.1 uncultured Hyphomicrobium sp.
GGAGCTGGATTGCCCATTGATGCTCTGGTCAACATCAAGCAAAGCTTCACAAAAATGGTCCACGCAGTTCGCGTTCACCGGCATGGCGGCCCTGAAGTCCTAACCTGGGAAGAGATCACGCTGCCTGCTCCAGCCCCCGGTGAGGTCAGGCTGAGGCAGCGCGCCATCGGCCTCAATTACATCGACACCTATCACCGCTCGGGGCTCTACAAGCTCGCCTCGCTTCCCGCCGTCATCGGGATGGAGGGGGCCGGCGACATCGTAGCGGTCGGAACGGGAGTCGAGGACTTCAAGGTCGGAGATCGCGTCGCTTACGGAAGCGTGATGGGCGGCTATGCCGAGGAGCGCAATATCGCCGCCGACCGGCTGGTAAGACTTCCGGACTCGATCAGCTATGACACGGCTGCGGCGATGATGTTGCAGGGCATGACGGTGCGCTATTTGCTGCGCGAGACGTACAGGGTCACCGAGAAGACGGTCATGCTCTTTCATGCCGCGGCGGGCGGAGTGGGGCTTATTGCCTGCCAGTGGGCAAGGGCACTCGGCGCCACTATGATCGGCACGGTGGGCTCACCGGAAAAGGCAGCACTGGCCAAAACCCACGGCTGCACGCACATTATTAATTATCGCACCGAAAACTTCGTCGAGCGCGTCAAAGAGCTAACCCATGGGGAGCTCTGCGACGTCGTTTACGACGGCATCGGTAAGAGCACTTTTCCAGCCTCCCTCGATTGCCTAAAACCAAAGGGTTTGTGGGTCTCGTTCGGCAACGCGTCGGGGCCTGTGCCGCCTTTCGAGCTTACCGCCCTCAAGGGATCGCTGTTCGCAACACGGCCTTCACTCATGGCCTATGTGGCAAAGCGTGCCGATCTCCTCGCCAATGCGGCGGAACTTTTTCAGATGGTCGAGAAAGGCGCTGTGACGATAAACATCAATCAGCGCTATGCCTTGCGTGATATCGAGAAAGCGCACCGCAATCTCGAGGCACGCGCA
The DNA here is from genome assembly GCA_964607855.1 of uncultured Hyphomicrobium sp. Classification (GTDB taxonomy): domain Bacteria; phylum Pseudomonadota; class Alphaproteobacteria; order Rhizobiales; family Hyphomicrobiaceae; genus CAZSNH01. The sequence continues at coordinate 994 of CAZSNH010000557.1, forward strand.
ACGACGGGTTCGACGATTTTGACCGTATGAGCTTTCCCGCGATCACTCGACTTCCAGGAGACGCGCCGGATCCGGGCGCAATCCTGTGACACGTTGAAAGGCCATGGAAGAAAGAACTTTGCTGGCCACGGTCCTTTTCATACGGGGAACCCCCTCGGAGGATTCGGCGCCATCCGGCTCGATCGCCACCAACATGCCCAGATGATACTTCTCGCCGAACGGAATGGAGGCGGCCGGCTCATTTGCACATCCGGACAAAAGCACCATAAGCCCACACCACATGATCGACGATCGCACGGATTTCCCCCGCTCTTGGTGCACACCGCGGCCTCAAAATTCATCCGTCGCGGTGCTTTCTGCGTTTACCCGCGAAGTAATCTAAAAGTGCGGGATTGCGATTCAAGAGTTAGGAGCGCGCACATGAACCGCCGCTGAATGGCTGTGGAATCTCCGTGGTTCGAACTTTCTCCAAGCAATTTCAACGTGTGGTTAGCATTGTCTTGATGAAGTGCTTAAGCATCCGTTGCCCAATGCTCACACTTCATCCACATGCGTCAGATCGAGGCAGCGGCTCGCTCACTTGTTCACTATGAAAGCTGAGAAGAGGGCGAAACTGCCGCACACAATTTACGAGTTTTCAT
>CAZSNH010000558.1:0-1626 GCA_964607855.1 uncultured Hyphomicrobium sp.
TCCTCCATTGCTCGTGAAGGCGTGCGAGCCTCGCGGGCCGCCTCCTTCGCCGTCAAACTGGGTTGGGGTTCGGTGGCGCTTGCATGTCCGCCCGCGTCCCCTTCTGCAGCAGGGACTGGCGGGGCAAGCTCGGGGACTGGCGTCACCAGAACCGCCCTGTGCGCCTCCTTTCCCATTGTTTGGTCACGGCTTGCCGCGGCAAGCGCATCCTTCAAGGAGCCAAAAAATCGACTCGTCTTACCCCGATCACCGGCTGGCGCTGCGGCCAGCGCGACAGGGGATAGCTGATCACTCATCTTTCCTCTCCCTATTCTAAAGCTTGCAATTGGCATAGGTCGATCCATAGACATCTGGCTTCTCGGCGAGAAAAACGATGCGCTGCGTCCCTAATTCAATCGAGTCCCCGCTCGTAAGCCGCACCATGTCCTTCCGCGCGCCGTTGACTCGAACCCCGGCACCGGCATTACCCGAGAGATCACGAATGAAATATTCGGCGTCTTCATTGCGGTAGAACGCGGCGTGGAAGCGGCTGACAGTCTGGTTGCGAACGCAGACATCATTTTCTACGTCGCGACCAACACGCACGATCGGATTGGAAATGACGTGTCGCAGTCCGGGCTGTCCAGGAGCTGCTTCAAATTCGAGCCAAGCGCGAGCAGGCCAGGCAGGTTGCGGATCTGCAGGCTTTGGATCCTCGTGCGGATTGCCAATGGCCCACGCATCAGCTTGACCAGCGCCCTCGGTGAGAAGCCGCTCTCTCTTCTTCAAGTGCCGGGACAGGATAGAGCCGAAGATCGACAAAATGGGCGCCGCTCCGATCAGCGCCAATCCGAGCACCAGCGAGGGTGCGCGCGCAAAGCTGTTGCCGATCCAAGTGCCCACCTCATTGGAAAGTTGGCTGAAAAATTCCAATTCCTCTTGTGCGCTCGCCTGCGACGAGAGGCAGCCAAAACCGATCAGTGATGTGAGAGCAATCCCCGCAAAACCGTTTGCTGGCCTCGATTGCATGCCATTTCCCCGCGCGTGCCCGCTAAAATACGCTCACAGCGACGACACTCCGCTTCTGCGGCAGCAAAATGGCCGGAAAGCGTCACTGGCGCGATTTGTTCGAAAGAGAGATTTCGCTCAAGTCCCTGCCACAATCCTGCTGCATCAGTGGCAACCGAGGTCGACTGAGTCGAGCAGGATGGTGCTCACAACTGCACCGGAGGGCAGGTCACGAACGGGGATCATGACGAACCTCATCGCACTAGAGACTGGAACTGAGCTCGTCGGCGACTATCGCATCGAGCGCGTGCTCGGCGCCGGCGGATTCGGCATCACCTATCTTGCCGATGAGATCGCACTCGCGCGCTCCGTGACTATCAAAGAGTATTTTCCCGCAGATTTCGCCGCTCGCGCCGACGGTGCCGAAGCCGTACCGCGATCGCAGGACTGCGCCGGCGATTACAATTGGGGTCTTGAGCGCTTCATTGAGGAAGCCCAGACGCTCGCCCGCTTTACCCATCCCAATATCGTACGCGTCTATCGCTACTTCCGTGCCAACAACACCGGCTACATGGTCTTGCACTTCGAGGAAGGCCAAAGCCTCAAGACCTGGATGAAGTCGCTTGGCCGTGCGCCCCG
>CAZSNH010000559.1:0-1610 GCA_964607855.1 uncultured Hyphomicrobium sp.
TTTCATTTGAGAATAGATCCTGCGAGGGGTGGTGCAGTCCGATTGTTCATTCTTGCCGGCGGGGGGCCTATGCCTCCCCGTCCCTGCGCCAGGCCTCGTACCTGACACGCGCGATCCGGTAGGCATCCGGGATCGAAAGCGCCCAGATGAACAGGCCCGCCGCCGAGCGGCCGACGAAGGAATGTTGCGGTGTCGTCATGTGCCAAGTGAGGAGTGCCAAGATGAGGGAGAAAAAGGCAAATCCAAAGCCCCTCTGGGGCTGCCCGACCGCCACGTGGCCCGCCCCTGGCAGGACGAAAGCCAGAAGCAGGACGACATAGGGATGCAGCGGCGCTCGTAGCCTTGTCATGCCGCCCTCGTGCTGCGCCACAAGCTCTGAACGCGCTGGCTGAGGCTGCAAAGTTGGGCGAGTATCCGATCGAAGTCTTCGCGTGGGATATCCGCGTCATCGAAGATGGCCTGCCTTAGGAGAAGATGTTCGCCGCGCCGGCCCTCGGCGGCCTGACGGACGATGCGCACGCCTTTGGGTGTGATCGCCACTTCCTTTACTTTGGGATCGGCAAGAATGCTCGCGATTGCGTCGGCCGCCTCATTGGCGATCGCTTGGCAGGCAGGCGTTTCTCCGCGCACGAGAACTTCCCACGGAAGCTCTCCGGGAGGCGAGAGCGTGTGGGTGAAAGTCTCGGTCAGCGAGAAATAATCGTTGCCCGAAGGACGGACGAGGACGGCAATGCCGCCTTCAAGCGGGAGAGGCTCGAGCCGCGTGACGGAAAGCCAAAGCTGGGGCAAGCGCCTAATCGTCATCGTGTCGGGGACGAGCTCAACGTGGATGGGCCGGCCTTGGTGTTTGCCCCTGAGGCGCGGGAATTCGGCAGTGCCCGGTTCGATCTTGCCGTTGTCGAGAAGTGTGATGCAGTTCGAGATCAGTGAACGGCGGCTCGCACGAAGGCTTCGATGCTCTCGCAGGGCAACGGCCCCTACCGCGAGTGCAATTCCGGAGAAAATCAGAGCAGGAAGCAAATTCTCCACGGTACGCCTGTCGTGTCACTTCGCGGGCGGTCTCAAAGCCGCGAAACAGAAAGAGGGCGCCCGCCGGCCCGCGCAAGGCCGAAGGCGCCCTCCATGTCCTTAGTAGCCCTGTGGCTTTGGCCAGTTCATGGTGAACTGATCGCCGCGGCGCACATACTTGTAGCGGTGGAAAGCGAACCACAGCGACGCCACGATGTAGAAAACCATCATGGCCATGAGCTGCGTGCCGTAGCCAAGGAACACTGCAAAATATGTGGCGGCACAGAGCACGAGGAGTACGATCGCCGGCAGCGGATGGAGCGGGTGCTCATATCCGCGCTGGATCGATCCCAACGGCCACTTCTTACGGAACATCACGACGTTGATCGCCATGAACGTGTATCCGAGCAGACCTGAGAGGATCGAGAACGTGATGACCTGATCGAGCGGCGCATAGTAGGCGAAGATGAGCGCAACGGGAACCAGGAACACGATCGAGCGATAGGGTGTGCGGTAGTTGGGATGCACAGCCCCGAACCACGTCGGCAGGTATCGATCCCGTCCCCTGGAGAACCACGCGCGCGAGGCGTCGTTGATGCAGC
>CAZSNH010000560.1:0-1583 GCA_964607855.1 uncultured Hyphomicrobium sp.
CCAATAGAGGTTGCGCAGCATCACGTCCCTCCCACGCTTCAACCACTTCCACAATATTTGCATCTCCCAAAGGCGACCAGTTACCCGGCTCGCCGGTGATGATCCTGAGCTCGCCGATGATGGCAGCGCGTAGATCGCCACCCGCTATCCAATACTCTTCATTAAGGCCCTCGACGAGTAGGCAGCGCGCCACCTGGACCGGCCGCCGCGCGCCGTGTTAATCCGCCAGCTCGTCGCCGAAGGCCTCGAGGCCCGCCGCCACATCGGATAGACCTGCACGTGCCGCCAGACCTTGAGCGCGGTGCGCGCTCTTATGATCGGCAAGCAGACAGGCCAAGAAGCCCGCAAAGTCGAGCAAGTGTATGAGACCCGTCTTTCGATTTGCGCCGAGCCCCAATGGTCCGTTGCACCTGGGTCATGCGTTTTCCGCGCTCTTAGGCTTCGAAATGGCAGCTGCCTGTCAGGGCCGCTTTCTGTTGCGCATCGAGGACATCGATAAGGGACGCAGCCGCGACGAATTCGTGACGGGTATCTTCGAGGACCTGGCGTGGCTTGGCTTGACGTGGGAGGAGCCCGTTCTGCGTCAGTCCGAGCATTTTGCCGTCTACCGGAGGGCGAGCCAAACCCTCGCGGACATGGGCCTGCTGTATCCCTGCTTTGCGAGTAGGACGGAAGTTTCGCAAGCCGCACAGGCATCAGGACTGGGAACCGACCCCGACGGCTCCCCCATCTATCCAGGGCTCCACAAGCATCTTCCGGCACCGGAAATCAGGCGTCGCAAAGATGCTGGGGAACCTTTTGCTCTTCGCCTCCACATGAGCCGGGCGCTCGCGCTGGCCCGCGCAAAACTCAAAGGCAAGCCTATGACATTCGTCGAGACGGGCGCCTATGCGCAAGGACAGGAAATTGTTGTCGAAGCCCATCCCGAGCGATGGGGCGACGCGGTGATCGCGCGCAAGGATATCCCAACAAGCTACGCTCTCTCGGTCGTGGTCGACGATGCCCGTCAAGGAGTAACCCATGTCACACGCGGTCTCGATCTTTTCGCCGCTACCGATTTGCAACGGCTGCTTCAGATCTTACTCGATTTGCCCGAACCCATTTACCATCACCACCGCCTGTTGACGGACGTTGCGGGACGCAAGCTTTCGAAGAGTGCCTTCGATACATCCCTTCGGAGCCTGCGTGACGCCGGAACAACGCCGGCAGCAATTCGCACCCTTATAGGGCTCACCCCTTAAGCGCCGGCTTGGCTCAGGTCGGGGCATGGCTATAGTGGGCGTCCGGGGGAAACGTACCGAAAAGACATGCCGCAGAGCAAAATGCGCAGACGTCATCGTCCACGCCGCAAGTTGCAGCGTGTGCCGTCATCTGTTGTGCACCAGCAGACGTCTCATCCCGAAACACGCACAAGTCTTTCGATCGCGGCGCTTCTCACGATTCCCTTTGCTGCCGTCGTGCCTGCGCTCTTTCTTCTCAAGAGCTTCGAACCGGCGCGGTTGGAAGTCGCGCGTGTCTTTCCCTTTACACAGATAGCGCACGAAACACGTGCGCTCCCATTGCCCTTTGAAGGCGCGGCGGCG
>CAZSNH010000561.1:0-1569 GCA_964607855.1 uncultured Hyphomicrobium sp.
CCCGGCAGCGCTTCGACTGCTCCTTCAACAGCGTGATGTCCTCGTGAAACGGGTTGCCCGACTCGGCTTGGCGCTGCATCTCAGAGGTTATGAGATAGATCGTCGAGAGCGGGGTTCCGAGTTCGTGGGCTGCGGCTGCAGCCAGGCCATCGAGCGCGTGAAGTTTCTGCTCTCGCGCCAGCACGAGTTCGGTCGCTGCAAGGGCGGCCGACATCAACCGGCCCTCCTTTGAAATCCGCCACGCATAAAGCGCAAGAAACGTGATCGACGATACGACGGCGGCCAGAATGCCCAATCGGTAGAGCTGTGGAATGCTGAGAACTTCGGCCGCGCTCCAGGGTAGCGGCTCCGAATAAAAAGTAATCAAGGAGGCTGCCGCTATTGCGATAAGGCCAAGGACGATGGTGTTTCTCAGCGGCAGCGTCGCGGCTGAAACAGTCACGGGCGCCACCAGTAACATTGAGAACGGATTTTCGATGCCGCCCGTGAGGTAGAGAAGGGCTGCAAGCTGAAGAATGTCGTAAGCGAGTGTTGCGGTTGCGAAACGTACCGAAAGCCGGTGCCGCGCGGGATAGCGGATCGACAAATAAACATTGAGCCAAGCCGAAAGCGAAATCAGAAACAGGCACGGTCCGATCGGTAAGGGAAAGCCGAGACCCGCCGAAACCACGCCAACGGCAAGAATCTGCCCTAAGACCGCAAGCCACCTCAGGCGGACGATTGTTTGGAGACGCAACCGGCTCTCCAGTTGCTGCAATGGCCGTGAGGCGTCGTCCGTAATAAAAGTTGGGATCACGTGCGTCATCCGATTTAAGCTTTTGGCTCTTATCCGATTTCCATGGACTGTTCACCATTTCTAACACGGAGAACTTTCTATCGGGCACCCCAATCCGGCGGCGGCCCGCATCCTTCGGGACAAAAAGCGCTTTGCAAGGGGGGCCAGCGGTGATGCAAGGAAGGCTCAGACTTCGGCACTAAGACGCCAAGAAGCTATGGCTTCGCCCCATCGAAAGGTCGCCCGTAATGACGAACCGTTCACTCATACTCCTACTCGCCACCGCCGCATTGGTTGGCGCACTCGCCGCCGTGTTCTATTTGGGGCGCTCGGGCGCGCCAACCGCCACCGGAACCGCCCTCATCGGCGGCCCCTTCAGTATGACCGACCATACGGGCAAGGCCGTGACCGAGAAGGACTACAGCGGCCACAAGTCGCTGGTCTTCTTCGGATTTACGTCCTGCCCCGACATCTGCCCATCGGGGCTCCAGATCATGGCCGCAGCCCTCGACAAGCTTGGCGCAAAGGCCGACGAGCTCGTTCCCATCTTCGTCACGGTCGATCCGGAGCGCGATTCGGTCGAAAAACTCGCGCTCTATGTAAAGAGTTTCCACCCAAAACTCGTCGGTCTCACAGGGACCGAAGAACAGGTTAAGGCGATGGCCAAGGCCTACCGGGTCTACTTCAAGAAGATTCCCGACGAGAAAACGCCTGGTGCCTACTCGGTCGATCACTCGGCCTTTTTGTACCTCATGGATGAGAATGGCCGTTACCTGCGCCATTTCTCTCATTCG
>CAZSNH010000562.1:0-1558 GCA_964607855.1 uncultured Hyphomicrobium sp.
CGAGCAGTGGCGTGTCTCTGCTTGGCGAGCCGCAGCATGAGGGGGAATCTCAGTACATCTGCGGCGAGGCGGGCGCGCTCGAAGCCGTGGCCGGCCTCGCCGAGGGCCCTGTCGCACAAGGGTATGTTGAGGCGGCCGAGGCTCCGAAATCCAAGCCTGTCGCAGAGACTATCGAGACCACGGCTGCCGTCGGTGCGTCGGGGGAATGCAAGGAATTTGCTGCCTGCAACGAGCAGATCGCGGCGCCATTCGAGTCTGTGGTTGCCCCCGAATTGATCACGCCAGACGCACTTGCGAAAACGCATGCAAATGAGCATTCGCAGGAGCCAGAAGCCCGTTTGCCCTCATCAAGCACGCCGCCGATTGCTGTTAAGGCCTCATGGCGCGCGCAAGTGAAGGAGGCAGCGCGGTATGCCGCTTACGCGATTGGCGGCTATCTCGCCTTCGTCGTCTTGCTCATCTTTATCTATCGCTTCGTCAATCCGCCAGCGTCGAACTTGATGCTTTATCAGGCTCTTTCCGGCCGCGATATCGATCAGCAATGGGTCACGATCAACGAAATCTCGCCGAACCTGGTGCGGGCCGTTATCGTGGCTGAAGATGGGACGTTTTGCTCGCACTGGGGTATCGATCTTGCCGCCATGGAACAGGCCATCGAGAAAGCCGTCGACGGCATTCCTCGCGGCGCCAGCACCATCTCCATGCAGGTGACGAAGAACCTTTTTCTGTGGCAGTCGAAAAGTTATGTCCGCAAAGCCATAGAGCTGCCGCTCACTCTTCTGATGGAACTCCTCTGGCCCAAGCGGCGCATCCTCGAGGTCTATCTCAATATTGCGGAATGGGCGCCGGGCATATTTGGCGCTGAGGCAGCCGCAAAATTTCATTTCAGAAAGCGGGCGAGCAGCCTGAGTGAGCGCGAAGCCGCCCTTCTTGCGGCATCTTTGCCAAACCCCATGGTCCGGGATGCCGGCGATCCCGGGCCACGCACCTTACGCAAAGCCGGGATTATACAGTCCCGTATGCGGGCGGAGGGGGGAGACGTCGCCAGGTGCATTTTCAACGCGAAGTAGGGGGAAAGGCCGCGCTTTGCAGGACTGGCGCTCGGCGGAGAATGTGGCTATAAGGCCGCCAACATTTCGGGAGGAATTGGGTGGCCGAGAATGGGGCGGCCCTATAACTCTCTGAAAGTTAGAACAATATACGCAAATGCGGCCGGTAGTTCAGGCGGGTGGTGACACCGCAGGAACGGGCGCCGCGTCATGGAACCGGAGTATTCCAATGGCTGTACCGCGCAAGAAAGTGTCGCGCATGAAGAAAGGCCAGCGCCAGTCGCATGACGCGCTTTCTGCCCCGACATACGTTGAGGACAAGGACAGCGGCGAGCGGCGCCGTCCGCATCATATCGATCTCAAGACCGGCAAGTATCGCGGCCGGCAAATTCTCGAGCCCAAGGCCGACGTCTAACGATTGCCCCCTTGCAACTCGATGCTATCTCGCTAGGCTCCGGCCGCGAGCGATTTGGCGTCCATGACCGCGTCTTCCTTCACCAACCCGTTGA
>CAZSNH010000563.1:0-1557 GCA_964607855.1 uncultured Hyphomicrobium sp.
CAAGGATGATCGGAACCGAGAATGCCAACAGCAATTTATACTGCCATGACAGTCCGCGGAGATGAGTGCGCGACTGCCAAGCGATGGCTACGAGCGCCCCGAAGAGGATGGGGCCGAAAACGCCGAACTGGGCAATGAAAAATTCCGCTGCCTTGTCTGGATTGAACAGCGATCCCTTCCAGTTGGCGTTATCAGCCGTGTGCGAAAACGTCGAGAAGCTGTTCATCGCGTTCCAGATCAAGTTTGGTGACATGATGAGCGCGGCAACAGCGAATACCAGCAGGAGATGCTGCCAGCGAAGAAACCCTCGCATCTCGGACGCAAGGATGAAGAAAAGGCCCGCGCACGGGATGAGATATGCCATCGCGTATTTGGCATTGAATCCTACGCCGATCGCGGCGCCCAGGAGCGCTGCCATCGTCAAACTTGGAGTGATTAGCCACTCACAAAGGGCCAGCAGGGCCAGCGCCCAAGCCAGTAGCAGCGGAACATCGGTCGAGATGATGCCGGAGGAAACGGAAATGCCGGGGAGCGTCGCGAATGTGATGGCCGACCAAAAACCGGCACGAGGCGAGAAAAGGCGCTGGCCGAGCGCGAAAATTACAAAGCTCGTCGTGATGTGAATAAGAACGGCCGGCAGGCGGATGCAGAATTCACTATCACCACAAGCTGGCGTTGTCGCTGCAATGATCCAGGCGATGAGTGGCGGCTTCGAAAAGTAGCCGAAGGCAGGCTCCAGGCTCCAAAACCAGTATTGCGACTCGTCTGTAAAGAGATCGGTGCGATTGAAATAAAGAGCGGCGACGCGGAATAATGCGAGAGCAGCGAGAAGCGCGGTGAGTAGGCTCAAGTAACTCGGCGGCGAATGCGCGCGCTGGCAATCCGAATGGTCAGATAGCGAACCCCGGGTCCGCTGTCGCGCGACCTCACATAAATGCCTTGCCGCCGTCTGGACTTGCATGTCGAAGCCTCCCCCGGCTTTCCGGCAGGGGTAACAAGTCCGGATGACGCTATGACTGCTTGTATGTGACGGCTAAATTACAATCCACCGCACTAAGAGGAACTCACCACGCGATGGGTTTCTTATCGCGGAAGAAGCCGCCAGTCGGACCATCATCCGGAAGTGTGGCAAGCCAAACGGGGGTTTCGGCGCCCTTTTCAACCGAGCGCTCCGCATTGGCCCCTCCCATGTCGGTTCTCACCCATCCGGGGTCGGCGGCGTTGACCTTGAAATTCCCGCGTCCAAGCTCGTGCGCAAGGATGATCGTCATGGCGTTGAGAGCCGCCTTCGACATTCGGTAGATGGGAAAGCCGGGACCCATGCCGGCAAGTTGTCCCGCGCTCGAGGAGACATTGACGATGCGTCCGTAGCCGCCGGTGCGCATGAGCGGTAGGGCCGCCTGCGTAACCTCGAGCGGTGCCAGGACATTGGTCTCGAAGGTTCGGCGAAATACGTCCTCGGTCGCATCAAATAGGCTTGCATTGAACCCGCCTGGGCCATCGATCAGGATCGCTGCGTTGTTGACCAGGATGTCGAGGCGTCCGAAGCGGCGCCTG
>CAZSNH010000564.1:0-1556 GCA_964607855.1 uncultured Hyphomicrobium sp.
AGCAGGTCGAAATGGGTGTTGCGGTGCGCATGGCCGTGCTCGAGGCGCTCTCGAGCCAACTTCCGAACCGGTGAGACGCGCGCCATGGCCCCCCTTTCCTCGCCCGCAGGCACCAAACCCGGATCGAAAAAAGCATCAGGGGCCACAGTGTTCATCAATGCCCGTCTCGTCGATCCTCAGTCGGGCCGGGACGAGCCGGGTGGTCTCCTCGTCAAGGATGGCGTCATTGCCGATTTAGGGCCGCAGCTGCGCCGTAATGCACCCGAGGGTGCCGAAGTCGTCGATTGCAAGGGCCACATGCTTGCCCCCGGCATCATCGACGCGCAGGTGTTTACCGGCGAGCCCGGCTCAGAGCATCGCGAGACCTTGAAGACTGCGAGCCACGCGGCAGCTGCCGGTGGTGTCACCACCATTATCGTGATGCCGGACACGGATCCCGTGATTGATCAGGTCTCTCTCGTCGACTTCATTCAGCGCCGGGCCCGCGACAATGCCATCGTCAACATTCATACGATGGCCGCGGTCACCAAGGGGCTCAAGGGCGAGGAAATGACAGAAATCGGCCTTTTGAAGAGGGCCGGTGCGGTGGCTTTCTCTAACGGCAAATCGAGCGTCGCCAACACGCGCGTCATGCGCAATGCTCTGAACTACGGCAAGGACTTCGGTGCGCTGATCGTGCATCACACTGAGGATCCCTATCTCAGCAAGAATGCGGCGATGAACTCGGGCGAAGTGGCTACCCGTCTTGGTTTGCCCGGTGTGTCACGACTTGCGGAGACGATCGTGCTCGAACGCGATGTACGCCTCGTCGAGATGACGGGAGGCCTATATCACGCGGCGACGATCACGTGCGAGGATAGTTTGGCTGTGGTGCGGCGTGCAAAGTCGCGCGGACTTCCAGTGACTTGCGGCGTCTCCATCAATCATCTCGCCTTGAACGAAATCGACATCGGATCCTACCGCACATTCTTGAAGGTACGCCCTCCACTTCGTCGCGAGGAGGATCGGGTCGCCATGGTGCGCGGCATCGCATCAGGCGAGATCGACATCATTGTTTCGAGCCACGATCCGCAGGATGCTGACGTAAAGCGCCGTCCTTTTGCCGAAGCGGCCGACGGTGCGGTCGGGCTCGAAACACTGCTGCCGGCGGCGCTGCGCCTGTTCCATTCAGGCGGCGTCGCGCTCACGACGCTTCTAAAGGCGATGACGTTTAACCCGGCCAAGTTGTTCGGTCTGCCTGGCGGGCGTCTTGAAAAAGGGGCGCCAGCCGATCTCATCCTGGTCGACCTCGGCGAGCCGTGGGTGGTGAACAAGGATCTCTTGCGTTCGCGCTCCAAGAACTCGCCCTTCGATGAGGCAAAGATGCAAGGCCGCGTCTTGCGGACCATGGTCGCCGGCGAAACGGTCTTTCAATATACCGTCGGCGGCAAGGCTTAGGCCGCACATCGACCCTCAGCTCCGCCTCGGCCACGCATTATTTCCCCGCGAGCGGCGACGGATATTGCTGCTTGCCCCGTCCCTCCTTTACGTTAAGCCGACTATACCCCGGCCGCTCT
>CAZSNH010000565.1:0-1549 GCA_964607855.1 uncultured Hyphomicrobium sp.
CGCAGCCGTCGGAAAGAAGAATCAGCTTGCGGGAGGAGTCCAGATACGGCTTGTTGGGCAGCGAGCTCTCAGCGCCGCAAGGACTTGAGAGGAACCCACGCGCCACGGTCGTCTTGATATAGCCAAAAGCTCCAGCCATTGACCGGCCCGCGGACCGCGGCGCGGGCCGCCGCTGAGGGAGAGCGAAACACGCGACTGCGGTAGCGGATCGTTCCGTTGCGAAGAAGGCTGGCGCGGAAGCGCTTGCCGCCTCGAGTGCCGCGCAAGGGGATTCTGCGATCAGAGATGCCTGCGAGGGCCTGAGGTCCGCGCGCGCGACTGGCTCTGGCGCGAGCGCGCCGCCGAGCCACGTTGCCACCCAAGAGGCGGGCGCGACGATCCGCATCGATCTCGGTCATTCGGCGATTGAGCGACGACAAGAGACTCTGTGACCGAGCGAAGCGACCGCTCTGCGAGTTGCCAGCGGGCTTGACGATGCGAAGCAAGAGGGACTCCAGCTCCTTCATGTGCTCGTGGTGCTGGGTGAGATAGACGGAGAACCTGTCCCAGGAACCGTGATGGCGGTCCCTAAGGTGATTCTTGATGCGCCCCATGAGGTTGCTGGCCAGGCCGACGTAGTAGAGCTTGCGACCGCGGTACAGCGCGTAGACGCCGGCTCGACGCCGTATCAGTTCGCGCACCGCCTCGGGATACTCCTCGAGCATTCGCCATGAGGCGCCTTCGAGGTACTGGAGAAGGAGCGCGTTGTTCTTCGCCACGCCTCGGGCTCCCGTTTCTCGCTGCCCAACGGATCGGCGCTCAGCTGCCGGCAAGGGCCGCCACCGTGGCGGACCGGAGCGCCGATGTTCGACGCCAGACTCTACCGCGGTTGATCGGAGCGCGGCCCTTGACGGTCAGCTGCAGCGCCTTGTTAGGCCGCAGCCCGCGCTCTGCGGCGACTCCTGCGAAACAGCCAGAGCCCGATCAACGCCGCCAGCGCAAGCAGCACGATGGGCCACCCAAAGTAGACGGTTGTGAAGGCGAGGAAGAAGAGGTCGCCCAGGAATGGCGTCCAGAAGTTCGGATTCCGGGGCTCTACCCAATTGAGCGATGACAGATTTGGAAGTCCGGCCTCGGCCCATTCTTCGCGGCCGAGCGGCCCTGTGATTTTCTCATCGGCGCGTCGCACTAGGAAGAGGAACTCCTGGCTCGGATCGCCTTGCCACATGGAAGGATTCCGCTCGTGAGGCTTCGATCCGGCATGCCTCGTGATGATGAACTCATCGGTCACGGCGTATTCGACCAGCGGACCGAATCTCGGATGGTCATCGAGTGGGCAAATGAGCAAGAGCGCCTCGTGTCCGGAAAGACAGACCTGGAAGGGGTTCATCCGCTCGACGGCGAAGCCCGGTGCGATCTCGAGCCGGTAGTCATGCCAGCCCGACGCTGATGCCGGGGCAGCGAAGCAGAGCACTACAAAGGCAAAGAGGGCGGGAACCATTCTTGCTGCGGCCTAACGGACCGGCGCTCAGCTGCCGGGCACCGCGCCTCCGAGCCCGCTGAGCCACCG
>CAZSNH010000566.1:0-1546 GCA_964607855.1 uncultured Hyphomicrobium sp.
CGAGAATGTTGGTCACCTCGGCTGTGAACGTCTCGAGATCCCGGAAACCCGCAAAGTGAGCCAATTGCGAAAGCGCACCCTGATCCTCGGGTAACTCGTGCGTCTGCTCGTCGGCAACCATCTGCAGTCTATGCTCAAGACGGCGCAGAAAGAGATAGGCCCTCTTGAGATCGGTTGCGACGTCCTCCTTGATCCAGCCGCGCGCGACGAGCCGTTCAAGAGTATCGAGCGTTCGCTTCTGGCGCATGTCGCGTTGGCGGCCGCCCGCGATCAGCTGCTGTGTTTGGGCGAAGAATTCGATTTCGCGGATGCCCCCCGGTCCGAGCTTGATATTGTGACCGGGAACTGAGACGCCGCCGAAGCCGCGGAAGGCATGAATTTGCCGCTTCATGGCGTGGATGTCGGAGATCGCGGCGTAGTCGAGGTATTTGCGCCAGATGAAGGGCGCGAGTTCTGCGAGAAAAGCGCGTCCTGCTTCAAAATCTCCGGCAACCGGACGCGCCTTGATCAACGCGGCACGCTCCCAGTTCTGTCCGAAGCTCTCATAATAGATGAGTGCGGCCTCTGTCGAGATGGCAACCTGTGTTGCGCCCGCATCCGGTCTCAGTCTCAGATCCGTTCGGAAGACATAGCCGTCGCCGGTCCGCTCGTCCATGATGCGAACGAGGTCGCGCGTCAGGCGCACGAAGAAGGCCTGCGGGTCCAGCCCTTCCTTGAGCTTGGCCTTCTCCGATTCGAAAAAGACGATGAGATCTATGTCGCTCGAATAGTTGAGCTCAAGAGCGCCATACTTTCCCATTCCGAGTACAATCAATCCGGATGAGGCTGCGGGATCGACATCACCAACCGAATGCCAATCGCCGCGTTCAACTGCCATACGGAACAGGAATCGAACTGCACCCTGGAGTGCCGCATCGGCAGTATCACTTAGCGCTTCGGTGACCCGCATCACCCCCCAGGCTCCCGAGATGTCGGCAAGCGCAATCAGGAGGGCGGCTTCGTTCTTAAAGGCGCGAACAAGGCGCATGGCCCCTGCGATATCGGTTGCTTTTGCGAGATCCTGCGCGAGGGCCGCCGAAATGTCTGAAAGGCGCTGTTCGGGAGACAAAAGGAGCAGGCTCTGCAGACGATGGAAATCGCGCCGGATGAGCCCCGTGAGATAGGGCGAGCCGGCGGCGATACCGCTGAGGAGACCTCTTACCGGCTCGGTAGCAGCGAGTTTGCCGAGATCTTCAAGCGCCGCATCATCGCGAGAGGCGGCCATGATCTCCGACAAGAGATCCGCCCCCCTTTGATCAGCAGCATCTGAGACAGGGGCTTCTGAAATTCGCAAGTGCAGCGGTTCTGGTGCTGATCCGGTCATAGTCCCCGCAGTTTGTTTGCCGCCGGAGTTTCTTGTCCTTATTGGGGCAAGGAAAGGACGACGCGCAAGCCCGGCCTATTGTCTTCGAGGCGAATTTCGCCCTTGTGCAGGCGGGCCACCGCAGCGACCAAGCTCAATCCGAGGCCCGTCCCCGGCCGGGTGCGGCTCTGTTCGAGGCGCACG
>CAZSNH010000567.1:0-1518 GCA_964607855.1 uncultured Hyphomicrobium sp.
AACGGAATGTCGAAGGCGTGCACCAGCTTTATGTCGGCGCCGGGTGCGAGCGTTACCGCGACCTCGATCGCCCGCCGGGACGGCGGCGAGAAATCGACAGCGCCGAGCATGCTGACATAGCGATGGCTGGCGGCTGACTTCGCCACGAGCACAGGCCGGTTGCCGAAGCGAAGGATTCGCTCACCCGTGCTGCCGCGGAACAGGTCGAGCAGGATGTCCTTGCGGTGCTGGCCGATGACCACGAGATCGGCCTCTACCGTCTCTGCTTCCGCGAGGATCGTCTGATAATGCTCCCCGACCACGATCCGCACATCACTCGAAAGCGCCGCAGCGTGCGGAAGTGACGCCAGTGCGGTACGCACCGATCGGTCTGCGTCCTCGGCCTGCCGGTCCGCCAGTACCACCGGCAATTCCTCGTCCACGACGTGCAACACCATCAGTTTCGCTTGATGCTGTTCGGCGAGCAGTGCGGCTCTCGCGATTGCGCGATCGGATCGCGCCGACAGATCGCTTGCCACTAGAATCGTCTTCATTCTCGATCTCCTCGGGTTCACGACCAGCAACAGGCGATCAGCGGCTGACGCACCAGATGCCCGACGAAACCGACCCCCCGGCCAGCACCATCAGGGCCGCGATTTCGAAGAACAGTAACTGGCCCAGGAGTTCTTGCATGCTCGTCGTGTTGCTCGTCGTCAGTGGCCATTGCATAAGGCCCAGCCCCGATCAACTCAGAATTCCTGTGCCGGCACGGCAGACGTCGCCGCTAAATAGGTGAGGAGACCAGAGTGTTCAGGTTGGATCAACGGGCAACCGTTACGGGACAGTGAGCCCGAGCCATCACGTAGCTCGACACGGAACCAAGCAAGAATTTTGATACTTTTCCCCGGTTGCCTGAACCCACGACGATATGATCGAATCCGTTGTCCTCTGCAAAGGTCACGATGCTTCGCGCAACGTCGCGACTGCGAATGCTCTTGGTCTGCGGCTGCATACCCCCGACACGTGCAGCTTGGCGCTTTGCCTTTTCCAGGAGCTCCGCCAGTTCTGCATCAGTCCAGAGATAGGCGGACCCCACCCTGCCGCCGCCAAGAAGCTCATTGACGGCCAACAACGTGACCTCAGCTCCAAATGCAACAGCAAGATTGGCAGCGAGATCGACGGCAGCCTGGGAATGCTCGGTTTCATCAATTGCGCAAAGAATATTCTTCATTGGAGGACACAGCCCCTCTCGTACCTTAGTTTTGGGTAATCATTTCCGTGTCGGGATGGCGAGAACGTCACACGGCAACTTTGTGAGCAGGAGTTCCGCCACGCTTCCGATCGCATCCACCTGGTACTCGCTGCGCCCATGCGTGCCTGCGATGAGCAAATCTGGCCATTTTCTCTCGACATAGTCGGAGAGAACAGTCTCGGGATCGCCCTCCAGCAGGGCCACCTCGACCCCTGAGTTGCCGCCTGTCGAAACAAGGAGGCCGGACATGTCCTGCTCAGCGTCCTTGATGACACGAGCACGCTCTT
>CAZSNH010000568.1:0-1091 GCA_964607855.1 uncultured Hyphomicrobium sp.
GTATCGTTCGAAGCGCGTGCCTATCAGACCGGCGACGGACGCTCCCAGGCGATGGCTCTCATAAATCGCGGCATCGGAGAGGCGCGAACATTGCCGGCAACCGTGCGCATCCATTCGGGATGCGTCACGGGCGACATTTTTCATTCGCTCCGCTGCGACTGTTATGCCCAACTTCAGGCGGCCTTGAAAACGATCTCGCAAACGCCGAATGGCGTGCTGATCTACCTGCCCTATCATGAGGGCAGAGGCATCGGTCTCTTCAACAAGATCAGGGCCTATGCCTTGCAGGACAAGGGTCTCGATACGGTCGATGCCAATCTCGAAATTGGAGCACCGATCGATGCGCGAGAATACAATTTGGCCGCTGAAATCCTAGGCGATCTCGGTTTCCACGAAATCAAACTCCTGACCAACAATCCCGCCAAGGTGGAGGCGCTGCAGGCGGCGGGTATTCGTGTCATCGAGCGCCTCCCGGTCGTCGTTGATCCGACACCTCACAACAAGCGCTATCTCGATACCAAGCGCCGCCGCCTCTCACACAAGATCTAAGAACCTCACCACTTGAGCTCGCGCATGGCAGCCAGTGCGGGAGGAGCGTTCTCGGCGAAAAGCCTGGCGAGCTTTTCGGGCGAGATGGCGCCGTTTTCCATCGTTTCGTCGCGGTGGATGCCCGACGTTATGAATATCGCATCAATGCCCGCATTCTGTGCCGCTGCAAGATCCGTGCGCACGGCATCTCCGATGGCGAGCACTTGCCGAGGTGAAAGCGCCGTCCCGCGCAGGTCCTCTGCAACCATATGTGCCGTCGAAAAAGCCGAGGCGTGTGGCTTCCCCGCCCAGAAGACGCTGCCGCCCATGCGCTCGTAGAGATCGCCCAATGCGCCCGCACACGGATAGAGCCGGCCGCCGACGTCGACGACGAGGTCAGGATTGGCACACACGAATGGAATGGCGCGCCTAAGCGCGCGTTCGAGAAGCGGTCGATAGGTCTCGACCGTTTCGGTCACGTCGTCCTCGAGCCCCGTGCAGACGATGGCTTCGGCCGCCTCGACGGACGCCGGCCTCGCGGTCGCGCGTTCAAAGAACGCCGC
>CAZSNH010000568.1:1101-1514 GCA_964607855.1 uncultured Hyphomicrobium sp.
GGCCGATGTAGCAGACTTCTTTGTATCCCTGGCCTTCGATGTGATCGAGCGCGATGGCTCCCGAAGAAACGATGTCGTCCCAGGCCGAGCGGGGCACGCCGCGAAGATCAAGCATGCGCGCGACCCGGTGCTTGGGAACCGGCGCATTCGACACCAGAACCACCGTTCCGCCCTTCTTGCGAAATCGCATGAGTGCCGCGCAGGCATCTTCGAACGGCGTATGGCCGTCGTGCACGACGCCCCAAACATCCGAGAACAGCACGTCGTAGGCTTCGAGCAGATGCCCGGCGGTCTCGAGGATCGGGGGATGTAGCGGCCGGGACGAGCTTGCGGAGCGGAAAGGTGCGGCCTCTGCCGGGAGCGATGTTTTGGACGTGGCCTGAATATGGGTGCTGGCTGAGGGATTTGAACCC